>DYSO01000028.1 GCA_020718225.1 Draconibacterium orientale
ACACTATTTTGATTTTTCAATGATTGAAGAAAATATTTTTTTCAATTGAATGGCTTCGTCATATAATTCCAATCCTTCCTTCTCAAATTCAGGTGAGTTTGTTTGTACTTTACTTGTTATTTGTATTTTATTTGTTATTTGTATTTTGAGATTTGCTATTTGTTTGGTTGTGGCTTGTCCACGTTAGGTTTTAAAAAGAGAATTTTATGCAGGAGATTTCGACGCATACCATAAACACGGGGTTTAAATCGACCTTGACAGATTGGGGTTTTAATGAAACATGGGCTGGTTATCTGGCTGATTTTTCGGTACTGATCATCCTTCTTTTTGTCTCTGTCATCGTTTATTATATTGCTAAATTCATTATTAACAGAGTATTGCGGCGGTTGATTGAAAAGTCGTCCAGTAAATGGGACGACCACCTATATGAGCAACGGGTCTTTACCCGTCTGGTGATGTTGTTGCCGGCGTTGCTGCTGAAGGTAGCGTTGGCGCCCAGTATTGCCAAATATCCGGAGGCTATAAAATACATCGACCTGGGGCTTCATCTTTACATTGTTTTTATTATCCTGCTGGTCATAACTTCGTTCCTTAACGCAGTTTACCATATATACGGAGAGTTGGATGTAGCCGATTCAAAACCGATCAAGGGATATTTACAGATTGCAAAAATCATCATATACATATTGGGTGGGATCACCATCGTTTCGATTTTAATCGGGCAATCGCCCATGGCCCTCCTGGCAGGGTTGGGGGCAATGTCGGCCATCCTGCTGTTGATATTTAAAGACAGTATCCTGGGTTTCGTTGCCGGAGTGCAACTTTCGAGCAACAAAATGTTGAATATCGGCGACTGGATAACGATGCCAAAGTACAATGCCGACGGAACGGTGCTTGATATTTCGCTTGTAACAGTCAAGGTGCAGAATTTCGATAATTCAGTCAGTTTTATCCCCGCTTATGCACTGGTATCGGATACTTTTCAGAACTGGCGGGGAATGGCCGAAGCCGGTGGCAGGAGGATGAAACGGTCGATTTTGATAGATGTTGAAACAATCCATGTCCCGGATGGGCCGATGCTGCAAAATTTGCAGGAAAAAATGCTATTGGTAGCAGAAGGGGATTCCACTGCGCCGCAAATTACTAATCTTGGGCTTTTCAGGCTTTATGTTCTTGATTTTCTCAGGAATGTCCCTCATTTGAACAAAGAAGCCTCCATGATGGTGCGTACCTTGCAACCTACTGAATTCGGGGTGCCTCTGGAAATATATGCCTTTTACTATCCACCCGACTGGGCTGAATTTGAGACTTTCCAATCCCGGTTGTTCGAGCATCTTTTTGCCATTCTTCCGGAATTTGGGTTGAAATCTTTTCAACGGCCATCGGGAAGCAATATGCAGACATAAAATTTATTATCATGAGTAACGAGAATAAATCAATTCATGAATTCGACTTCAATTTGATATGCGAATATTTTTCAACCATTGAACGTCAGGGACCTGGTAGTCCTGAGGTAACCATCAGGGCATTAAGCTTTATCGAAAATCTTTCCGACGAATCCCATATTGCTGATATAGGTTGCGGAACAGGCGGTCAGACCAGGGTAATGGCGCAGCATGCACCGGGGCATATAACGGGTATTGACTTGTTTCCCATTTTTATAGATCTGTTCAACATCCATGCAGGCAAGCTGAATCTTCAAGCTAAAATGAAAGGGGTCATTGGTTCGATGGATAACCTTCCTTTTCAGGAGGAAGCATTGGACCTTATCTGGTCGGAAGGGGCAATCTATAATATTGGCTTTGAACGGGGTTTGAACGAGTGGCGGAAATTTTTAAAAGCAGGAGGTCATGTTGCCGTTTCAGAAATTTCCTGGTTTACCGAAAAACGTCCTGCTGAAATCGATGCGTTTTGGCAGGAGGAATATCCTGAGATTGACACCATTCCAAATAAGGTCGCCCAGTTGCAAAAAGCCGGATACATTCCCGTGGCGAACTTTATCCTGCCTGAAAACTGCTGGACAGAACACTATTATGATCCGCAAGTTAAAGCACAGGAAGTTTTTCTGAGGAAATATAAAGGTGATAAAACAGCCGAAGAACTTATCGAAAACCAACGTCATGAAGCGCTCTTATATTCCAGGTATAAAGCGTATTATGGTTATGTATTCTATATCGGAAAGAAAATTTGATAAGCGATAGCAAGGCTAAATAAATTCGGAACAATATACTCTATAATAGAATAATAAATATGAAAACATTGGTAAAAGCTTTTTCACTTGTCCTGTTTTTTGCAGCCTTTCTGATTCCACCGGCAGGGGCGCAACAGTATCTGGCCGGGGTTTCTTTAAACGGAAAATGGGGGTTTATTGATTCCAAAGGTGACTGGGTCATTAAACCCGGATTCGAAAGTGTATATAACTTTTCGGAAGGATTGGCAGCTGCTGAATCAGGAGGCAGCTGGGGATATATTTCAATGTCGGGCGCGTGGGTTATTCAGCCCGTGTATAAACGTGCCGAAGATTTTTCGGAAGGTTTAGCGAGGGTTATCGACCAGGTGTCCGGTGATTGGATCTATATTGATAAAACAGGAAAACAGGCATTCAGCTCACAATTTGCAAACTGTATGAACTTTTCAGAAGGGCTGGCGGCTGCCAGGGCCTCTTCTATGTGGGGGTACATTGATAAAAGCGGGAAATATGTTATTGCCGATAAATATGAACATGCCGAGACTTTCAGCGAAGGGATGGGGCGTGTCGCCATCGATAAGATATATGGTTTTATAAATCATGCGGGCGAATGGGCGCTTAAAACCAGTCTCGAGAACATCCGTGATATGAACGACGGGGTTGCTCCTGCCAAAGGGAGGCGTGGTTGGGGATATATCGACCGGACAGGGAAAGAGATTGTGCCGGCTATCTACGAACATGCTCAGAATTTTTCGGAGGGCTTGGGTCGTATAAGGGACAAAGGCATGTGGGGGTATTATGATACGACCGGAAAAGCAGTCACTCCTTTTACCTATGATAAATGCCTTGATTTTTCCGATGGAATGGCGGCTGTTCGTATCGGGGAATTATGGGGATATATTGATAAAACAGGAAAGATGGCCATTGTTCCGCAATTTGATAAAGCCCTCGGTTTTTCCAATGGACTTGCCCCTGTACAGGCTGGAAAGAGATGGGGTTATATTGACAAAACAGGAAAGATGATACTTCCGGCCCAGTATGATCAGGCTTTGCCTTTTTGTCAATGACCAGCAGAATTTACGTCATAATCCTCTTCGATTATCCGAATAACTGGCTTTTCATAAAGAGATCAGCTTAAAATCTGATTTTTTTAGCTGTAAATTATTATTTTTGCCAACAAAATTGAAAATTTCAAACACCCCCACTATATTTCGTAAATCGTAAATCGTAAATCGTAAATCGTAAATCGTAAATCGTAAATCGTAAATCCCTCCTTATGTCTTTCAATCTTCGCAACCGCAATTTTTTAAAAGACCTGGATTTCACATCTCAGGAGATGAAATTTTTATTGGATCTCGCCATTTCCCTGAAAAAGGCAAAGTATGCCGGAACGGAGCAGCCCCGTTTAAAGGGCAGGAACATTGCCCTGATTTTCGAGAAGGCATCGACACGGACGCGCTGTGCCTTTGAGACTGCCGCATTCGACCAGGGGGCACGGGTTACTTATCTGGGGCCGGAAGGTTCTCATATTGGGAAAAAAGAGACCATGAAGGATACCGCACGGGTTTTGGGGCGTATGTACGATGGCATTGAATATCGTGGTTTCGGGCAGTCGATCGTGGAAGAATTGGGAAAATATGCCGGTGTTCCGGTTTGGAATGGGTTGACCAATGAATTTCACCCCACGCAGATATTGGCGGATCTGATGACGATGATGGAACATTCCGATAAACCGTTGCATCAGATTTCCTTTGTTTACTGTGGCGATGCCCGTAACAACATGGGCAATTCGCTGATGGTAGGCGCTTCGAAGATGGGGATGGATTTCCGCGCCTGTGCCCCGAAAAAGTACTGGCCGGAAGACAAACTGGTTGCGCAATGCCGTGCCATTGCAAAGGAAACCGGGGCCAGGATCACCCTCACCGAAAGTGTTGAAGAGGGGGTGAAAGGGGTCGATTTTGTATATACCGATGTATGGCTTTCGATGGGGGAGGCCAAGGAGTTGTGGGATGAACGGATCAAAGAGATGATGCCATACCAGGTGAATGCAAAAATGATGCAGATGACCGGAAATCCCAAGGTGAAGTTCATGCATTGTTTACCGGCGTTCCATAATAAAGATACGGAAGTCGGGTTGGATATTTTTAAAAAATACGGGTTGGATGGTTTGGAAGTTACCGAGGAAGTTTTTGAATCGCCTGCATCCATTGTATTTGATGAGGCAGAGAACCGGCTTCATACCATCAAAGCAGTCATGGTCGCCACGCTTGGGGATTAATAAGGGACTACTTTTCATATGTTTCATGAACAACAAAAAAGAAATAGTATTGGCGATGATCAAGAAACAGGTCAGGGAAATTGACCCTCTGGCTGATATTATTCTTTATGGTTCAAGGGCAAGAGGAGATGCCAGGCCTGATTCAGATTGGGACATCCTGATTCTGGTAAATTCAACCGCCGACATAGAAACCGAAAAAATTTTCAGACATAAGCTATTCGATGTTGAACTTGAACTTGGTGAAGCCTTTTCCACCTTTGTTTACAACAAGCAGGAATGGAATTCTAAATACTGGATGACACCACTGTACAAAAATATTTCCAACGAAGGAATCATGATCTGAAAATGCCCAACTCCCGCGAAGATTATATTGCATATCGTATTGGAAGGGCTTGGAGCGCTTTCTACGATGCCAAGGTTCTGGCTGATGCTCATAGCTGGAACTCATCGGTCAACAGGTTATATTATGCGAGCTTCTATGCCGTTCTTGCATTATTTTCAAAGCATGATATGATTACCCATACACATGCAGGGGTTAAAACTCAACTATTTCTGCATTTTATTAAAACAGAAAAACTTGATAAAAAACTTGGAATGCTTTATTCCGACCTGTTTGACTATAGGCAAAAAGGAGATTATGGCGACTTTTTTGATTTCGATGAAAAAACTGTACTGTTGTTAATACCACAGATTGAGCAATTTATCAGGTCAGTTGAATATCTCCTCGAAAAATAATCCTTGCACAGAAAACCGGGGCCAGGATCACCCTCACCGAAAGTATCACCTGCATCCATTGTGTTTGATGAGGCAGAGAACCGGCTTCATACCATCAAAGCAGTCATGGTCGCCACGCTTGGGGATTAATAAGGGACTACTTTTCCTTGTTCACACATTACAGTCCTGGCCGGATATTTGTCGAAAAATGTATAATTATGCGTTGCAACGACAACTGCCCGGCCTGTTTTTGATATATCCATCAAAAGGCTTATTATTCCTTCCGAGCTTTCGGGGTCCAGGTTGCCGGTAGGTTCATCGGCCAGGATCACTTCGGGGTCGTTAACCAATGCCCGTGCAATGGCAACCCGTTGTTGTTCGCCTCCCGATAATTGGTGTGGCATTTTGATGCCTTTGTTTCCAAGGTTGACTTTAGCCAGGACTTCCAGCAGTTTTTTCTGCATCTGGCGCCGATCTTTCCAACCGGTAGCGCGCATGACAAAGTAGAGGTTTTCATTTACCGACCGGTCCATCAGAAGTTGAAAATCCTGGAAAACGATGCCTAACTTGCGGCGGAGGAAAGGGACATCTTTGATACGCATCATCCGCAGGTTGTATCCGGCAACCCGGGCAATCCCTACCCGGATGGGCAATTCGGCATAGATGGTTTTAAGCAGGCTGCTTTTTCCGCTACCGGTTTTTCCTATCAGATATAAAAATTCTCCTTTGGTAATGGTCAGGTTAACGTTCGCCAGGATGAGATTTTCATTCTGATAAACAGATAATTTATCGAGTTCTATAATACGTTCACCGGTCATAGGAGGGATTCTGTATCAACAAAGGTAAAGAATTTTTCTGAAACCTTACGCCATTCCGGCCGGGGTCACAATTTCCTATTCCTCTACTGTTCTCTTGAACGGGATGGCCCAGGCGTTTGATGCGCTATTTCAATTCCAGTTTCATGATGTTTCCATAATCGAGCTCATTGGCAATAGCCATGATCTGGTCCATTTTGTGGAGGAGGTTACAACGCGCTAATGCGGTTTTAGGGTTGGTCACTTTGAAATAGGCAATCAGGGTGAAATTTTCATCCCTGATCTGCACGTAATCCGGGATTTTTGGTGTTCCCTGTATCTTTAAAATATACATAAGATAAAAGTCAAAAAAACCGGATCAAATGTTCAGAATGATAGGTGTCATAGCTGATGTTCAGTTTCATTTTTTAACCTGTTGTCTTTTCACAGGTTTATGTTTCTTTGCCGGAGGATTTCAAAAAGGATCACTCCGGAAGCCACTGAGACGTTCAGGGAGTTTATTTCACCCTGGAGGGGGATCCGGATGGTTTGATCTGTAAGTTTAAGCAATTCGTCAGAAATGCCTTCCCCTTCCGAACCGAGGATAAGCGCCATGGGCTTGTTAAAATCGGCCATGGTATAATTCAGCTCCGTTTTTTCATTTGCAGCAACGATGGTAAGACCGCTCTCTTTCAGGAAGCGGATGGATTCTTTCAGGTCGTTGCACCGCACCACCGGAAGTTTATAAAGCGCCCCGGCTGAGGTTTTGATGGCATCGGAATTGATCTGGGCAGATCCCCGTGACGGGATCAGGATGCCGTCGACGCCGGCGCATTCAGCAGTTCGTGCAATGGCGCCCACATTGCGCACATCGGTAATGCGGTCGAGAATCAGGAAAAGGGGTTGACGTCCCTGTTCAAAAACAAAGGGAACAATGTCTTCAATGCGTTGATAGGTGATTTCGGAAACGAATGAAATAACGCCCTGGTGGTTCTGGTGCGACAGCCGGTTCAGTTTTTCGACCGGTACAAACTGAAAGGGTATCTCCAGATCTCTGATCAACCCGAAAAGTTCGCGGAACCCTTCTCCTTTGAGTCCGTTTTGCAGGAAAATTTTTTCAAGCTCTTTGCCCGATTTGATGGCTTCAATGGCTGGCCGGATGCCGTAGATGTAGGTTTCTTTTTTCATGAAAAATCAAATGTAAAATGGTAAAATGTAAAATGGCAAAATCAAAATGGCAAAATCAAAATGGCAAAATCAAAATGGCAAAATCAAAATGGCAAAATCAAAATGGTAAAATCAAAATGGCAAAATGTAAAATGGCAAAATGTAAAATGTAAAATGGCAAATTCAAAGTTCAAAATTCGTTGATCAATATTCAATATTCATTCTTTTTCTTCCTCAGATTTGTCCAGCAACGATCTCGGTATTTCTTTTCCGGCTTTTGCGCCCAACGATTTTATATTTTCCACTCTGCGGATCAGGTTGCCTTTTCCGGTGGAGAGTTTGTTCATGGAGGCATCATATACTTTACGGGTGGCATCGATTTTAGAACCGATATCCTGCAGGTCTTCTAAGAACCCGGTGAATTTATCATACAATTCGCCGCTTTGACGGGCAATCTCCATTGCATTTTTATTCTGGTATTCTATCCGCCATAGGTTTGCGATCATGCGGAGTGCGGCGATCAGGTTTGTCGGGCTGATGAGCAGGATACGCCGGTCGTAAGCCCAGTTCCAGAGGTTTGGATCATACTGCATGGCCAGCATATAGGCCGGTTCGATGGGCATGAAAAGCATCACAAAATCAAGACTTTTCAGCGAATAGATATCCTGGTAATTTTTACTGTTCAGATCGGTGATATGGTTCCGCACCGAAAGTATATGGTCACGGGCGGCAAGGTCCTGTTCCTCTTTGGTATCTGCCGAGGCATAACGTTCGTAGGCCAGCAGCGAAACCTTGGAGTCAACCACCACGTTGCGTTCGCCGGGATAGGCAACGATCACATCGGGTTGAAGCCGTTTTCCCTCTTCGTTGGTATGGGATTGCTGGATGAAAAATTCCCTGTCACGTGTCAAACCCGATTTTTCCAGGATGCTTTCAAGGATGATCTCGCCCCAGTTGCCGCGCGTCTTAGCCTGTCCCTTCAGCGCATTGGTGAGGTTGGTGGCCTCCTTGCTGATTTGCTGGTTCAGGTCGGTCAGGTTTTTGATCTCCTTTTCAAGCGAAAACCGTTGTTTCGACTCCTTGTCATAGGTTTCCTCAACTTTTTTCTCAAAATCACGGATCTTCTCACCCAACGGTTTCAGGATTTCATCGAGCTTTATTTTATTCTGTTCGGTGAACTTCTGTGTTTTTTCCTCCAGGATTTCGTTGGCCAGGTTCTTGAATTCGATGCGGAATTTATCCTGCAACTTCTCAAGGTCAGCTTTCTGCTCCTGCAGTTTTTCCAGCAACCCTGTATATTCCGTGGATTTGACTGAAAGCTGCCGGTTGAGGTCGAGGATGGTGTTTTCCTTTTCCCTGGCATGTACATTATTGGTTTCCAATTGCTCCTTCAGTGACCTGATATTTTCTTCAGCCACCCTTTTGTCGGACAGAAGCGTTTCAGCCTGTTTCCTGAGTTGTTCAATCTCTGAAATCAGCTCTTTGTTCCCGGTTTTTCCCGGCCTGAAATATAGTAAAATAAACCCGGCTGCGAATACAACACAAAGAAGAATGAGGAGCAACTCTGACATGCCATGCGATTTGTTACAAAAGTAATACTAAAAGCGTTAAGGTTGCATGAACCAAATGGAAATCAGTTTTGCATCCTGATATGTGCTTTCGTATATTTGCATAAATAACACCTTAAAGGATATGCCAACCTTATCAATGTTCTTCGGGATCATCATTCGTATGTTCTATGCCCCAAAGGAGCACAATCCGCCACATATCCATGTCTATTACCAGGAATTCAAAGCTGTAATTGGCGTTGCAGATGGAAATGTAATTGACGGGGAAATTCCTATGAAACAAATGCGTATGGTCCTGGCATGGATCGAAATTCATCGTGAAGAATTATTGGCCGACTGGAAATTATGCCAGAATGGAGAGAAACCATTTTCAATTGAACCATTAAAATAAATTGATAAATGTATTTAGCCGTAAAAGAGGTAAAACCTGTCGAAAATTACTTACTCCTGCTGACCTTCGAAAATGGCGAAGTACGGAAATTTGATATGAAGCCATACCTCGAAACAGGAATTTTCCAGGAGTTAAAAGATCCTTCGTTATTCAATACTGTGCGGATCAGTTTTGATTCAGTTGAATGGGATAATGAGGCAGATGTTGACCCGGAAGTATTGTACCACGAAAGCATTTCGGTCGAATGAAGCCAGGAGCAGTATTTTTCTACAACTCCGCTTTACAAGTTACAACGCATCGCCGATCTCATTCATTTTATCCGTGATCAGTTTCATCAGTTTATCTTTTTTTGCCTGATCAAGAATCCCGGTTGCGATGTTGATGGTGATCTTGTTACTGCCAAATTTCATTTTCCAATTCCTGACCGGCATTTTGTTCAATGACTTTTTTATCAGCACAGCCAACTCTTTTCGACCCATTTTGGTGAACAATGCCTTCCGGTAGAGTTCCCATTGCATATTGGAAACTCCATTGTTATCAACCGGTTCAATTAACCTGATCAGGCGAAGCACCCGCAGGTCTTTAATAAGGTTGTTCCTTGCAAGATCTTCAAGAATGCGGCTGTCCAACTGAAGGGTGGAGAGCAGGTTGCCGATCACATGCATTACCTGCGCTTCGTGGTCGGTAACATCCCGGATGATGGCCAATATTTGTCCACGGCCCAGTTTTCGCATGGCCTGCACCCTGCGGTGACCATCGATGATTTCGTAACCATTTTCAAGCGGACGGACGAGGATGGGTTGCATCATACCATTCTTTTCAATGCTCGCTGCCAATTCATCGATCTCCTGCGGTTGGCCGGGTTGTCCTTTTTCTGTTGTAAAGGGTTCAAAACGGGACTGCCACGGAGAACTGTGCAGGTCGGTGAGCCTCACAAATACAACCAGCTCCTTGTTTTTAGGGGTAATGTCGTTCATCTGAAGATTTGTCATTATCATTGTCTCATATCAAAGGGATACATTTACTTCATTACATGGAAACATTTCAATGATTTATTCTAAATCATGAAACGAATTAATGATTATATATCTTGCAACAATCTCATTATCATTATTTTATGATGCGTTCGGTCATGTCCGAACCTTAGTTCCCCGGGTCGTTGCTAAAAAGCTCCTTAGGTTTAACCACGCCATTTTTCAAATTCTGACCCGTACCAAGATTCAACAAAGCAGGAACTGCGGATATTGAATAGGCATACTGGGAAGGCAAATTGGTGGTTGCATTCCAAACATAGGAGGATAATCCTCCTGAGCCTTCCTCTTCTCCAGTTACCGCACTAAAATCTTCCTCAAACATGGTCGCATCTCCATTGGAAATGTTGTACCTTGCAGCAGTGGTTTTTAGTCTTGGTTTGCCATTATAGGTGTATGTGCTTGACCACTCTCGTCCATTTTCAGGGGTTCCATTGTAATAGGTTGTTCTTATGCAATTTTCGAATCCTCTTTCAATTAAAGCTAACCATCTTGGATCAGCTGTGCTACTTATTGTATAGATTCTATGCGGGGGTAACAATGTGTCTCCGTTCTGTAAATATCTTGTTTGTACTGCTTGCATAAATATATTCATTGCTCTGTCTAGTTGTTCCTGGGACATTGGTTGTCCATTTGATTCATTATATCCTTTCTGTACTAAATCTAACGAGTCAGCAACCCCATAGGGTGCTAAGTCTATGAATGTGCCTGCTCCAAAACCTCCTCCGCTTGAACCTATTAGAGTGATGCTAATTCCTGAATTCATGGATTGAAATTGTCCTGGTTGGGTTTCTGCTTTCGATCTAATGGTGTAATAATGAAGTGTTTTACCATCCAATGAATCCAAGGATACTTGGGTTTCGTAGTCTGGAATTAATGCGACTGCACTTGTTTCGTTTTGTGCCACATTGGGTCTGTTTGTTTTCTGTTGTGGTTGTCTGATTAGTGCCCAGTTCAAAACTCTGTTGGCTACGCCATTTACAACATAGGTTGTCGTGTCGTTGTTTATCAAAATGTTTCCTAGATTACCATCTAATGGATAAATTTCTTTTTGAATATTTATTTCGTTATTAACCACGGGGTATGTGTTTGTTTCAGTTACATTTCCATTGTGATTAAGCCATTGAACCGTTGTTGTGAATCCTGGCGAGATGTTTGTTACGGGTTCGCCCGTTTCCAAAAATGGTTTCAGAGTTGTGGTAAACAAATAGGGTGTTTGTTGAAGTATGTAATTTATTGTGTGGTCTCCTAGAGATATGATTGTGTCTGTGCCAGTGTACCCTGTTTCTTGAGGTATGAATTTTAGAATTATATTATTTGCTTCTAAGGGGCTATATTTTAGTTTGCTTTCAGTTGGCAGGTCCGTGTTTTTGACGGATATGTTTGGAGAAAAGTCTGTTGATTCTCCTTGAATTAATTTTGCGGTGTAGGTTTCTTTTCCATTTGTAACTTGTATTATTTTTAGACCTTTAATTTTTAGGCCTGAGAGTACGAGTTCATTGTCGCCTCCGGTTAAATTCTCATTTTTTGAAAATATTAATTTACCTGAAGCATCTACTACATTTATTGTGTAATTTTCAGAATTGAGTGCGCTTACTACTAATTTGGCCTGATTAAAAAATGGGTTGCCGAAAGTCTTTATGCCTGGTTGCGTATTTGTATAGTTATCATTAGTTCCAGTCATAATTAAATTCAGAGTATAGTCTCCGAGACTATTGGTTAATGTACTGTCGAGTCTCACGGTGTCTCCTGTGGAGAGGAGTTTTTCTAGTGCAAGAACTTTTACTAGTGGATGATTGCCATTGGGCGAAGCGTAGCCTGTTCCGTGTATGTTTAGCGAGTTGTTAGTTGATTCAGGCACGAATTCATCCTTCGTCGAATGTTTTGCATCCGAAGGAGTTGCTCCGATCACCAGAAAAGCGGCGCCCATAATTGTTGATACAATCATTGCTGGCAATCCCGAGTTTGGAGAAGCTGATTTGATCGGTTTCCTCAAACAAAGTTCATTCATTTGAATATGTATTTATTTCATTATCAATATATTAACTATATTTTTTATATATAACAATGGTTGTTATGCACCAAAAAAGGTTTCAATTTGTCAGTGCATGTTCCGCTACATACTGCGACGGTCGCTTCCTCATCGATAACAATCTGAATCATCATATCAGCTATTCAGCAGCCATTTCCAAACCGGAATAACATGAATTTCAATTCCTTTTTCCTGTATTGTTTCATCGGTATTGTACGTGATGATAAGATATTTTTTAACCTTGTGTTTCATACCAGCCTTGACCAATCCTGAAATCTCACGTTTTCGGGTGACTAATTCGTCCATTTTGTAGCAAACCTGAATGATTGCTTCGCCCGGGACCAGGAAATCAACCTCGAACCCATTCCGCAAATAATAAACATTTGTGCCAAAGTTAATACGAAGCTTATTATAAACGATCGTTTCGAGCTGAAACGGCTCCGCCTCCATCAGAAATAGCGATAATATACCTGTATCTCTGAAATAATATTTCTTCTTCGATTCGCGGCTGCTGATCTTCGCATTAAAATTTTCGAGTGAACTGATCAGAAATGCATCTTCTAGGTACTTAACATACTCAATGATTGTTGATGTTACAATCGGCATTCCGGATGAGTTTACAATATTTTTCATGCGGTTAAACGAAACTTCATCCATGGTGCTTTCGGCAAGCTTTTTGATCAAAACACGAAGTGCAAACGGATTCCTGACCTGATTGCGGGCAATAATATCACCCAAAAAAACTTTCTGGAAAAGCGTGCTCAGATAATCCTTTTTATCCACAAACTGTATTAGCTCAGGAAATCCTCCACTCTCAAAATAGATTTCGAATAAACGGATAATTTCAAACCTTGCCGGTGAAAACTCAAAATTCGCATCTGGCTCTGTTCCCATAAAACGAAGAAACTCAATAAAGGATAATGTTTCTATTTCCTTCACCATAAATCTTCCCCCAAGCGTTGACGCCATTTCGCTGCTCAGCATTTCGGAATTACTGCCTGTTATATACACCCTGTGGTTGCTGTCAGCCAACCTGCGGGCAAATTTCTGCCACCCTGTAATATTCTGTATTTCATCAAAAAACAGGATTGGTTCGTTGCCGAACATTTCCTTGTAGCTGTCTATAATGGTGTCAAGATCAGTTACATTCAGACCAATAAGCCTTTCATCCTCGAAATTTATATAAAGTACCGATTCAACAGGTGTTCCTTGTTTTAACATTTCCTGTATCAGGCTGAATATAAAATATGTTTTACCTGCCCTGCGCTGACCGGTAAATATGTAATTGGCGTTTTGTTCCGTAACATAGTCGCGCTTTATGATCTTCAGACCAGGAATACGCTGCTGGTTTTCAAGTATGATCTTTTTACTAATGCTTTTTTCCATTTTTTGTTTAATATATCATACAAATATAGTATAATTTTATTCGATATATCTTATAAAAATGAAATTTATTTGATATAACTTTAATTTTGAAGTTTCTGATGCATTATCCTGCTCTTTTCGCCGGGGAGGGTGTAAATCATGCCCACTCCCGCGGGTCCGGCTTTCAGTTTAAGGGAGCCCATTTTTTGTCTCAGTTCTTTTTTAGATAATCCAATCATCCAGGCGGCAGATATTGAAGCCACGAGTCCGGCACCGACAAAGATCCATCCGGCGGTTTTCAATGCCGGATTTTTCACTGTATGGTAACCATCATATGTATAAGAATAATCCACATATGATTTCGAGCCAAATGCCATCATCATCCCGCCGGCAAGGCATAATACCGGTGCTGCCGCTGTCAGTACCTGGGCTGCATCCAGATACGAAAAGAGTTTTTCACAGGAGCGGGCCATCTCCGGCGATTCACGCCATGGCTTCAGGATTTTCCTGGCTTGGGAGACATTGATCGGGGGAAAAATTGAAAATGAAATCCTTCCTGCACATATTATCGCGTGGGATATGTTCACCTGCGGATTCCCACCACCTTGATACTCAAGTGGAAATCCACCGATGATTCCCATTTCAATGTTGCTTGCCACCCCAAAGGCAAGAGAAATGCCGTTGAGAATGGCTGCCCTCTTCAGGCGGAAATAGGCTTTTTGAGCCAGGATGCTGTCGGAAGTCACCTGTGCTGTGCACGGATTCAGACACAGCAGGCAGGCTAAAAGAAAACCCGTATAAAGTAATTTTGTTTTCATGGCGTTTGTGATTGAATGAATGAATTGATTTGCACAACAAAGAAACAACCGTAACAGAGGGAAATGAAACGGAAATGCAATACAACCGTTTGCATAGTTTCAACCAGTGCAACCCAAAGATGAATCTGTTGTGAAAAACCGATGCCATTATGGGAAAATGCAAACTTCCTGAAAAACAGTTCATCAATCAGTAAAATTTGCAAATAGAATTCCGGATGATAGTAAAATTCCGTATTTTTTCACTCGCCCCCAAGGCCGGTGGATGAGGTGCCTTTGGTCAGGGGGTTGAGGCAAACTTCACCGTTGCCACCACCGGGAAATGGTCAGAAGCATAGCGTCCGTCGCGCAATTCCCTCAGGATATAGTAATTGGTTGCATGGAAACCGTTACCTGTAAAAATATAATCGATCCGCTCAGTAGCAGGTTTTGTGGTATCGAAGCCGTTAAAAGTGCCGTCGGGCGCCATCGACATGCTTTTATTCGCAACAAATGAATCCTGCAGTTCAGCGCTGATGAGTTTGATTGGTTCACTTCCCGGTGATGCATTGAAATCGCCGCACAGGATCACCGGATTCTCCTCTTTATTGAGGCTTTTAATCTTTTGCAGGATCAGCAGGGCGCTGCTTTTCCGCGCCTCCACGCCCATGTGGTCAAAGTGCGTGTTGAACATCCAGAACTTTTTACCATTGCCGGTTTCCTGGAAACAACCATAGGTGCAAACGCGCTTGCAGGCTGCATCCCATCCCATTGAATTTTTATCAGACGTGGCCGATAACCAGAAAGTCCCTTGCCGGATCAGCTTGAATTTCTTTGTGTTATACCAGATTGCGCTAAACTCCCCCATGGAATCGCCATCCTCGCGCCCTACTCCGATATGGCGGTAATCATTGAACGAACTGTCGATGTATTTTACTTGTTGCGGCAACCCTTCCTGAATACCGAACAAGTCGGGGTTTACCTGCTTTATCTGCTGGCAAAGCCATGCTTTCCGGAGTGGCCAGCTATTGATCCCGTCCGACGGGGTGTCGAGCCGGATGTTGTAAGTCATGATTTTCAAGGATTGGCTTCCGGCAGGGCCAGCCAAAAATCCCAGAAGGAGAAGCATGATTGTTTTTCTGAAGGTCATCGTGTCAGCATTTGATCAGGTAAAGATAAGGAATAATATACCTCCCTGTTTAACCATTCTACGGACTGGTTTGTTAAATTCAATAAATTTCCTGAGAAGATCATGAATTATGTCTATTTTTGCATTTGATGATACGCACATCCCGAAATATTGCCTTTAGCCTGTGCCTGGTGTTTTTCTTTCCGGTCGCCTGGCAATCGGTTCACCAGTATCATCATGCCGGTCACCGTCGCCACACCGATCCCGGGAGGCCCGTTCAGTTTGGCCACTATGAAACCCAATGCGCTATCTGCGCCTATGAATTTGCAAAAACCGACCGGTCGGAAAATGCCTTGTCGTTAAGTCCGTCCGGTTATCATGCCATTGTTGTCCCATATTTTCTTCAGGCTGCCTCCGAATCTTTCAGCGGGTACCACTTTTCCCTGAGGGCGCCCACCGCCATGGTTACGGCTGTTTCCCCTGTTGGTTAAACCGGGGTTTCCCGTTACGGGGCGTTTACCTGCTTCCCGGTTATTGTTGTTTTCCGAAAATTGAGTATTAAATTTTGATCTGTATGATCAGGCAACGGATCATTCTTTTCATGGTGTCGTGGATTTGTATTGCCTTTGGTGCGGTGGCGCAGGAAACCGTCCCCATCCGTGGTATTGTCCTGGATGAACGTAATTTGCCATTGCCGGGCGCGGTTGTTTCCATCAATGCAAATAAACAGGTGTTGGTAACCGGCAAAGATGGGCGTTTCACATTTTTCGTCGCCAACCGGGATCCTGTTTCGCTTACGGTATCTTTCATGGGTTATCTCCCTTATTCAAAGACTATTATGATGGATTCACTGCCGGCAGGTATGACGATCCGGTTAATGCCATCCCCGCAACAATTAAACGAAGTGGTCATCAGCGATCATTATGCAGAACAACGCCGGAGGGAAGAACCGAAGGGGGTTGAAGTAGTGGGCCAGGCGTATATCAGGCAGAACCTTTCAGGGAGTTTGATGAAGACGCTGGAACGGTTGCCGGGAATTACAACCATGGACATTGGCTCAGGCCAGTCGAAACCGGTGATCCGCGGACTTGGTTTTAACCGGGTGCTTGTTGCCGATCAGGGTGTAAAACACGAGGGACAGCAATGGGGGGCTGATCATGGACTGGAGATTGACCAGTATGCCGTTGAGCGGGCCGAAGTGATCAAAGGTCCGGGATCGCTGATTTATGGCAGCGATGCCATTGGCGGATTGATTGAACTGAACCAGGTTGTCATTCCGGAGGAAAATAGTTTCGGGGGTAGTGCGAACCTGACTGGGAAAAGCAACAACAACCTTTTTGGAGGGTCCCTCCAGGTTTATGGCAGGAAAACGAACTGGTATGTAAAAGGCAGGATAACCGGAACCGATTATGCCGATTACAGGGTTCCGGTTGACAGTGTGACCATCAATTCCTATCGCGTACCGTTGGATAATCAACGGTTACGGAACACGGCTGGCGAAGAGTTTGATGCCCATCTGTGGATTGGGGTGATCGGTAAACGGTTTACCACATCGCTGTACATCTCTGATATTTTCACAAAATCGGGTTTCTTTGCCAATGCCCATGGCATTATGCCGTTGATGACCGATTCAACGTATGACCGTTCAAATCGCGACATACAACTTCCGTTTCAATGGGTTAACCACCTGAAAGCAATTCTGAAAGGAGTTTATTATCACGGGAGGTGGAAAACGGAAGGTGAAATCGGGGTTCAGAATAATTTCAGACAGGAGTTAAGCCCGTATATTTCACACGGATATATGCCGGCAGTGTTGCCAGATTCCCTGGGTTTTCAATCCGATCTGGCGCGTCAGTTCCGGAAGAATACCTTTTCGCTGAATTTGAGGACAACGGTTCCGGTATTACCGGCCCATTCCGTCACCGGCGGGTTGAATGCCGAATATCAGAATAACCGGGTTGACGGGTGGTCGTTCATCATCCCATCTTTTAACCAGGTCTCTTTGGGGTTATTCCTGGTTGACCGCTGGCAGGTGAACGAAACCATGCTTGTTCAGGCAGGGATACGATATGATGTCGGACAGGTTGCGACCGGGGTTTACAACGATTGGTTTAAGACGCCGGAAATCAGCGATGAGGACACAACCTGGGTTTATGCACAGCGGGCAGCCCCGTTAAACCGTACATTCGGAAGTTTCAGCTGGTCGGCAGGGTTCAGTTATTCAAAATCCGCAGTAACGTTGAAGGCAAATATCGGCCGGAGTTTCCGGATGCCCATTCCCAAAGAGCTTGCCGTGAACGGGGTGAACTTCCATTATTTTATTTATGAAAAAGGCGATCCCGATCTGTCACCGGAAATATCGTATCAACTCGATCTGGGAGCGGAGTGGCATATTCCAAAATTTGCTTTTGAGATCAGTCCGTTTGTGAACTACTTTCCCAACTACATCTACCTGAACCCGACCTACCGGCATGATTATACCTATTGGGCAGGAAATCAGGTATATCAGTACACACAGAATGAAGTTATCCGGTTTGGCGGCGAGTTGCATCTTCATTATCAGATGTTTCGATGGCTCATGGCCGGACTGATCGGCGAATATGTTTACGCCCGCCAGCTTACGGGAGATAAAAAAGGGTTTACCCTTCCATTTTCGCCGCCACCTTCTGTGATCGTCAACCTCAAATACACCCCAAACCTTTGGAAAGGCACGTTCAATAGCTATTTCTCACTGGATATGGTGTTGACCGGACCCCAAAACCAGATTGTTCCGCCCGAACTGAAAACGCCCGGCTATTTCGTTGTAAACCTTTCACTGGGAAGCGAAATCCGGGTTGCAAAGCAACATTGGACCGTTGGGTTCCAGGTGCAAAACCTGTTTAATTCCATCTATTACAATCATACCAGCTTTTACAGGCTGATGGATGTGCCGGAACCGGGAAGGAATTTTTCGGTGAATATTTTAATTCCGTTTAACCAATGACCAATGACCAATGACCAATTCAACAATCGGAAACCGTAAAAGATATAATGCCGGAATCATGCAATCGATTGATTATCTATTGCCCCGGCCTTCAGACCTGGGTTAAAAAATGTTTGATATTGAAGACTTTAACCACATTATGTTTGTTATCCACTACTTTTCGGAGTGGATTAAAACTTAAATATTGTAAATCTGATAAATATGAAAAGAGTTTCAAAGAATTTTATGATTTTTTTAGTGTTGATCCTGATCGGTTTTTCCTGTAAAAAGGAAGAAATGGTTGAACCTCCTGTGATCACCAATATTGAACTGGGTTACGGCAATAATAAAACAGCCTATCCGGGTTCTGACCTCCATATTGAGGCGGCAGTTTTGTCGGATGGAAAGATTGCCCGCATACTGGTTGAAATTCATCCGGAGGGGGAACATGATTCGAAGTCGGTCAGTCAGCTAAGGACAGGTTCATGGGCATTCGACTCAACCTATGCCGGGAAATATGCCGGCGTAAAAAATACCGAATTCCATGAGCATATTGATATCCCTGCCACAGCTGACACAGGCCATTATCATTTTCACTTCATTGTCACAGATATGGAAGGTAATCAAACGGCGTTTGAGGATGAACTGCATATTACAACGCCAACCGACCATGAGGTACCGGTGATTCATATAAATACTGTCCCCGAACTGGGTCAGCCATTCAGCAATGGCCAAACGATTACCCTCTCGGGTGTTGTGACCGACGATATCGCCATTGCGGGGATTTATGTCGCCCTGGTGGCTGAAAGTCAGGGATTTGCAGATACGCTGGTGAATCATGTCAATACCATCAGCATGTTGCATACCCACGACTTTCATGATCCGGCATCTGTGTCGTTTCAAGCTCAGCTGGTGGTTGGCGCTGCCTTCGACAATGACATACCAGTGCCGAAACCCATTATCTGGGCGCCGGGGAATTATTATATCCTGGTAAAATCCCCGGATGCTTATGGTGGCAATGTCGGTTTTTCACAACGTTATCCAATTGAAATTCAGTAATTACAAAAACAATTTAAAAGTAAAGAACCATGAAAGGACGTTTCATTTTTGTGATGATGCTGATAGTAATGATTGTAATTACTTCATCTTGCAATAAAACCGACAATGACGATATCTATCCTGTGATTGACATGAGCGGTACCGAATTTTTCCCGAAGGATTGTGATACCGTTTATGCCGGGAGGTCTTTTGTTTTCAGGGCAGTTTTTTCGGATAACCGGGAATTAGGGGCTTACAGCATCGATATTCACAATAATTTTAACCATCATACCCACAGCAGTTCGATTGTAGAATGCCCGCTCGATCCGATAAAAACACCGGTCAATCCAATGGTGTTTATTCAGGAGTACCCGATACCTTCGGGGTTGACCAACTATGAAGCTTTGGCAACAATCGCCATTCCCTCGGGCATTGATCCGGGCGATTACCATCTGATGGTACGGTTGACCGACCGTGAAGGCTGGCAATCGTTGAAAGGGATCAGCATTAAAGTGTTACAGGAATGAAAAATAATTTCCGGATATCCGGAGTTTTTATATTTTTGAAAAAAAAAGATATGAAAAGGAAATCCATTTTATTTCAGGTTGTTATCATTTTGCTCCTTTCTGGCTGTGTCTCAACCTAGGTGGGTTCCAACATCGATGCCGGCTCTATTGGGGTCGATTTTGTTTTTCAGAAGGAGAATATGTGTTTTGGGCCTTCCCCGCAGATCACACTTACGCATCTTCCCGCTGAAACAAAGGGGTTGAAAGTTTCGTTAAGGGACCTCGACCATCCGGGGGCCGATCATGGCGGGGGCGACCTTAAAAACTTCAACGCTTCAATCATCCCGGCCGGGGCATTGAAGGGGTACCAGGGGCCTTGTCCTTCCATGAGCGAGCATCGCCGTTTTCATTATGTCTTTAAAGTGGAGGCATTGGACGAAACGGGCAAGGTCATCGCTTTCGGGCAAGGAATGAAAGAATGTGGCTGGGTCGATTTTCAATAACTTTTTGATTATGAAAAAACTTTTCTCAACCTTTCTTTTGCTTTCCCTTTTCCCTTTGGGACAGGTTATGGCACAGGGCAACCCGCCGATCTATATTGCGTTTTTATGGCATATGCATCAACCCATTTACTGGCCGGGTGAAACGGTTGTTCAAACGGAGAACAACCAGCACTATGGATATTCGGTCATCGGGATCCATACAGACCGGACCGGGCCTTATACCAGTTGGCCAAAGGATGCGGTTATGAAGGGGATCAATGCCGGAATGGCCCATTTTGGGGCACAGGTTAGTTTTACCGGCTCCCTTACCGAAAATCTGAATGTTATTGAGAATGCCGGTATCGCCTTCAGCAACTGGAAATCGAATTGGAACTATATAAAAAACCAGACCACTTCGCTGAACAACCCGCGGATCGATATGGTGGGCATGGGCCATTATCATCCATTGATGGGTTTGATTGATGAAAGCGATATTCGCCGTCAAATTCAGGAGCACCGTGCTACCTTTGCGACCCATTTTCCGGGCAATTATTCAAAAGGGATTTTTCCTCCCGAAAACGCCTTTTCAACCCGGATGATCCCTGCCCTTGTGAGTGAAAGCCTGGAATGGGTGTTGGTCGATAACATCCATCTTGAACGGGCCTGTTCGGGATATCCGTTTTCGACGAGTGGCAATCTGGTTGAACCAAACCACGCGGAAGTGATGAACCCCAACCCTTCTGACTGGATTTCGCTGAACGGGCTCTGGGCGCCAACCCAGGTATCGGCCCGATGGGCGAACCAACCTCACTATTCCGAATATATTGATCCGGTAACGGGAATATCTTCCCAAATTATCATTGTTCCTGCCTCCAGGTATCTCGGAACGGAAGATGCCCGTGGTGGTTTTGGAGCCCTTCAATACGACTATGTGATGAGCCAGTTCGAAAGTTATAATACCGATCCGGCACATCCCATCCTGTTCGTCCTTGCCCACGATGGAGATAATTATGGCGGCGGTTCGGAATCGTATTACAACGGGAATTTTCAGCAATTTGTCAACTGGCTTCAATCGAACCCCGGCCGTTTTGTATGTACCACCATCCAGGATTATCTCGACATGTTTCCTCCTGCCCCTTCCGACATCATTCACTCAGAACCGGGAAGCTGGAGCGGGGCCGACAATGGCGATCCTGAATTTAAAAAGTGGAATGCAGATCCTTACAACGGCTACAGCAGCGACCGGAACAGTTGGGGCGTGGTGACAGCAGCCAAGAATTATGTGTTTACCGCAAACCAGATAGCCCCCGCGAATACCAATACTATCCAGGCCTATAAAAGCCTGATTACGGCTGAAACAAGTTGTTATTGGTATTGGGATGGCACTCAGGGTGGTATCTGGGATTCACACCCTACCCGGGCCTGCAATACCGCCATTCAGTCTGCCACTCCGGTAGTACAATCGGGTTCCGACCTTACCCCCCCGACCATCTATTTCCCGCAACGGGAACCCTATAACCCGGGCGGAACGGAGTGGGGTGTAACACAACCTTCTGATTTTACCGTGTGGAGCTATGTTTATGATCTCAGCAACCTCACCACGGTGACACTGAAGTACCGCACCGACCTGGATGGGAGCAACTCCTGGCAAACAACAGATAATGAAACATATGCAGGGGGCAACGACGTCACTTCGTGGCAATCGCTTACCATGAACGGGATATACATCAACCCCCAGACGGACCCTCTTCCCATCGCCAAAGCCATGGAGTACAGCGCTGTGGTCTCCGGGTTGAACAATGTGCTGGTCGATTATTACATTGAAGCTACCGATACCTATAATAACGTTGCCCGTTCACCCATTCAGCATGTCTGGGTTGGCGAGGGTGGGAGTGGTCCCGGGGGCATTTCGTGGGTACCACAGAATCCGACCAAAAATGATGTGATCACCATTACCGTTCCGGATGTTACCCAGGGTGGTAAACTTCACTGGGGAGTTAACATAAACGGAACCTTGTGGCAAAGTCCGGATCCTTTCTATTGGCCGGTGGGAAGTTACCTTTTCAATGGTACCGGGCCTGCGGTTGAATCGCCTATGGATGGACCCGGAATCAATAATGAGCTGACCATCGAGCTCGGACCTTTCAACAATCCTGCGCAGGTTGTACAGGGGGTCGATTTTGTGATCCATTTTAACGACAATACCTGGAATAACAACAATGGCCAGGATTATCACATCCCGGTTAACAACAATGTTACCGTTATCGACGACCCCTCTTTTATTGAAGCTTTCCTGGCTGAAATATATCCCAATCCCGCATCCGATTATTTCACAGCTGTAATTGCCGGTCCAACCGGTCATCGTTACTCGTTGATCATCAGTGACCTTTCGGGTCGCGTTATGCAAGAACAGCCGGCAGGGCCAGGATCCTGCACGATCCATTGCAAACCTTTACCATCCGGAATATACATTGTTACCATCCGCGATAAAACAACCCATCTTGAAATAAAGAAAAAGCTGGTTATCCGCTGACCTCTGTTTTATTGAACACCCAAGCCATACACACAGTGGCGAAAGGGCCGTGGAGGAGAGGATCGATCATTTTATTCAATCATAATCTTTGTAACGGCAATCCCCGACTTTCCCGAAACTTTGATCATGTACATCCCTTTGCTGATTCCCTGAAGGTTGACGGTGGTTTTAAGCCCTTGCGGGTTTGCCGGATAACGCTGACTGAGGATGGTACGCCCGGTAAGATCGGTCAGCTCCAAATCGCAAATTCCGGTTTCATAAGGAGATATAACCGTGACCATGCCTTTCGTCGGGTTCGGGAAAACGGTCAATGGCATCCGGTTGTGCTCCCCGATCCCAAGACATTGGATAAAGGTAACGCGGATTTCGTCGGAGTCGCCGCAATTCCAGGAGTTTTGAACAACCAGTTTGAAGGTTTGCGATCCGATCCCGATTCCGGTACTGTCGACGGTGATTTCGGGGGATGTCTGACCACCGGGATACCAGACAAAGCTTTGGGCTCCGGTGTAAACAGGACGGATTGTCAGGGTTTGGTTGGCACACAGGGTTGTATCGCCGGGTAAGGTGACGGTTGGAAGCGGGTGCATGGTTACATTTACGTATGCAGGATTGCCCCAGCATCCGGTGATGCCGTCGCGGACCTTGACCCACCACTGTCCGCCGGTTGATACCTGTTGTGTTTTTCCGGTATATCCGTTCGACCAGAGGTAGGCATCAAAACCGGGTTCAGCGCTGAGGGTTGCAGTTTCACCTTCACAGATGGATTTATCGCCGCCCAGGTCGGGTACCGGGAGCGGATAAACCGTTACCAGAATGCTGCCTAACCCCGTGTCGCCGTTGGGGAAGGTCACTACTACCTGATGGTTGCCCTGAGTTCCGGTCGAAAAGTAACGTTCGTACCCCTGTCCGTTATCCCAGTTATAGGAGGTGTATCCCGGTCCGGCATCTAGGGTTACTGTATTACCCTGACAGATAAAAAGATCGGATCCGAGATCAATTCTTACCGGCGCTCCGAATTCATAGGCGCCCATATCTATGATGGCAATGCCGCTGCCATGGCCATCCCAGATGCGTACCTTCCCTTCGAGGTCAAATGCCGGAAGATTTGTAACTTCCGGATTTCCGGTATCAACACAGGGAGAAGCGGAGGTAAGCTTAAACCCGCCTGCTCCAAATTGAGGATCTGCACTGATGTTTCCGGTTCCCTGAATGGCTTCCGGCAGGTCAGAATAAAGAATGTGAACTGTCGAAGGCAGCGGATTAACCTGGGAATCCCACAGAATGCTGTTTTCGATCCAGGAATCATCAGCCGGGACCAGGTTCAGTCTCCCAAAACCGCTCCCGGATGCGTTCAGGTTATGGGCAAGGGTCATATTCCGGATATTGCCTTGTCCTTTCAAAGAGAGGATGGTATCGGATAAGTTATTAACCACCAAGATGTTATCTGACTGAAAGATGGCATCGGTGGCGATGTTGATCAGGGGTTGGTTATCGGAAGAAGCAGGGTAATTGCCACTAATGATGCAGTTTTCCATTCGTAAATTCCCTCCATCCCAGACTGAGATGGCTTTTCCCCATTCGCCGCTGTTGTGTACCAGTAGCGACTTATTTATGCGAACGGTAGCGCCGTTGACTCCGAGACCGGCAGCGCAACCGGCGGTATTGTCTTTGATCAGGCAGTTGGTAAGGGTAACGTTGGAGCTGCCGTAGCAAAGCACGCCTCCTGCGCAGTTCGAGGAACCGTTGTTGATGATCTTCAGGTTTGACAAGGAAGGGGAGGCGTTGATGATCTGTATGCCCCCTCCGGAATCGTCGGGCCATTGAGCGCCATTGGCATGTCCACCCTGCAGGGTAAAACCGTTGATACCGGAAGCTGCGGTTTCACCCGTGATAAATTTAACCACGCTACCATTCTGGTTTCCATCGATGACCGTCTGGCTGATCAATGCGGTATCGCCGAGGTGCAGATATTCTGATGCCAGCAGGATTCTTTTTCCACCGAAATTGATATTTTCAGTAAAAATGCCCGGATGGACGATTACCGTATCGCAGTTACCGGCCTGTGAAATGGCATATGCTATGGTTGCCCAGGGGTTTCCTTCCGAACCATTACCGGTAGTATTGGAACCGGTTTTGGTGACATGCCAGGTGTGGCCTTCAGCGGGGGTGACAGTGAGCGTACCGGAAACAAAGCGCTCTCCGTCCCAGGTACCGCCGCCGTTATAACCCCCGTCGAATTCATATCCGCCATAAACAAAGTTTCCGTCGCCGATCTTATATCGGGTAGCAAAATAATAGTTTCCCGGATTGAGGTTCGAAAGGTTTCCCGCGTATTCGTCGTTGGCCAGTGGATCGAAGGTGGGGCCGCGGTCGCCGTTATAGTATGCCGGGATCCATTGCCATCCGACCGATGCCGGGTTGGTATTCACATCGCTGTAGCCGATCCAGCATTGAATTCCGCTGCCCTGCCCGATGCCGGGGGTAATCCCGGGAACGCGTATCTGTCCGTAAACCGTAAGTATGTCGCATTGGGAGATGGAGGCCTCCGGGGGGAACTGAAGGTTGAACCACGACCGTGTGATTCCGGAGGTATAAACATGGTAATCACCGGCTTGAAGGGTTATCTGATCGGTGGTGGAGGCCACATCGGTTGCTTGTCCGGTAATATGGTCATACCAGGTTCCGGTATGGAAAAATCCGGCATCGGCCATTTGTGTGTAAATATCGAAATTCCCAAGGACGATCGCTTCTTTCATATCGAGGCCCTGGTTCGACAACCGGATTCGTTTGATGGCTCCTCCGGTATTCATCTCCACCCAGGTATAGGGGCTTTGAAACAGGTCGGTATGGGTCCGTAAATGGATCAGGGAGGCGACGGTATTAAACAATTTTTTCCGTTCGGATTGGTTATAATAATCCCAGCGAATGGGTTTTTTCCCGGTTCTTCCATTATAGTCGATGCTGTAATCATAACCCAGTTCGCCGAATTGCCACAGCATTTTAGGCCCGGGGAAGGTGTAAAACAGGGCAGCATCCAGCGCCATCCGCCGCAGTGCATTCACGGTATCTTTCAAACAATAGCCCTGGTTGTTGCAATTTCCGTAGGTATAATTCTTGAACATCAGTCGCTCTTCGTCATGGCTTTCTATATAGGTGACCAGGTTGGGTTGCCCCCATCCGCGGTTCCCATAATAGCCCCACGAAAGGTCAGAAGCGCCGTTGTTCCATCCCATGGCTGCTTCGCTGTAGGGTTCGTTCATTCTTCCCCAGGGCATAAACCCGTAATTGGCCAGTTCTGTCTCTTCGCTGTTATCGGCAAAGTGTTCAAGGATCAGGTAGGTATCTGCTTTTACCGACCGGATATGATCCGACATACGTTTAAGGTTGTACACCCGCGATCCGTCGTAGGCCGACCAGCATGCAAGATCGTTACCACAATATTTCTGTGTCAATCCTTTGGAGAGGTCAAACCGGTAACCGTCGAACTTGTATTCTGTAAGCCAGTAGGTTGTTACCCTGTCGACAAAGTCGCGGGTATCCTGGCTGTCGTGGTTGAAGTCGTTGAAAACGCTCAGGGGGTGTGGGCTCACTGTATTAAACCAGGGATTATCGGCCGCAGGCTGTTCATTGACCGCATCCCAGTATAGTTTTGCAAACGGGCAAGCCCCTGTGGCATGGTTGAATACAATGTCCATTACAACGGCGATACCCCGCAGGTGGCATTCGTCGAGAAACCTTTTCAGGTCGTTTTTAGGACCGTAATATTTATCCGGCGCTAAAAAATAGGAGGGGCCATAGCCCCAGCTGTCGTTTCCGTCGAACTCGATCACCGGCATCAGTTCAATGCTATTGACGCCTAAGGTT
>DYSO01000157.1 GCA_020718225.1 Draconibacterium orientale
AGGCTTTCATGGCACACGGATGACACGGGTACGACGGATTTTCACTGATTTTTTTGCAGGTTGGCGCAAATTTTTATTGGCACCCCGCCTCCTTGGCATTGATAATTGGCACAGGGACCCCAGACTTTTCACTTTTCACTTTCTGGTAAATGAGGAGGGTATTTCCTACCCCGGGCATTGTGACCTCCATAGGGAGTTGGGTTAGTTGAAACAGGGGTGTTTCATGGGGAGGAGGCGCAAAATATACATGGACAGCCAGACTCAGTAAAATGACGAACACCAACGATTTTACCGTTTTTTCTGTCAATTCTACTTTGAATCCTATCCAATAAATCAGATTCGTTGTTCTCAAAATAGCGGCGTAGAGAATAACAACATAAATCAGCAATCTGCACAAGACTAGTTAGTTCTGAATTCACAAACAATGGTGTTTCAATAATATGTTCAATGCTTGTCCATAAGGTTCCCTGGTGATGAAATTTTTGCATTAAAGCGGTATGTTTTTTTGAGACCGTTTCATTATTATCGTGAATTAGCGCCCCATAAATTTTCCCGTCTTTTGTGCTCTTACTAACTATCTTCATGTATTGCTCAAAACGAGAGACAATCTGTTCTAAAGCTTGTTCGTCAACACTCTGCCTCGCTCTGGCAGGATCAAAATGTATTTTATTGATACACTCAGCAAAAAGTCTGGCAAATGTCCAACTGCCAATCAGAGTAGCCACTTCCTGAATAAATGTGATTCTTTCATTATAGGAGAGGTGGATATAAGCATGAGTTTGCCTGTAATTCTTTTTCGTCTGTTTATACTGATGCTTGTTCTGGCTTTTCTGAAGTTTAAACAACTCCGTTTTCCTGATTTTTTCAACTTCATGCCGCCTTTGGGCATGATTCATATTTTCAAAACTGTCTATTCTGTTCTGTTCCAGATATTTTCTCATCATCCAGCCAGTATGGATTTCAGCATGTTCCAATGAAAACTTTTTTTTCAATCCCGTAATATCCTGTTCACATTTCTTCCAGTACTTAACGGGGATTGATAGACCGGCTAAAACATAATGACTGGTATTTCCTGGAATATCAGGAGTCCCTGATTCATCAATATAGCAGAAATAAACCATGTGAATAAAAAAAAGCGACTGGTTTCGGGGAAAAATTCCCTTGATAGAGACGCTTGGCGACTCTTCCCAGACGCAGGCAACAAAGGTACGATTGAAATTTGAGAAAACCAAAAAAAAATGCCAATTTTTCGCTGCCGATATGGACAATAACCATCTGATACCCGGATCCGGAATACGCAATCCCCATCCTCAATTTTCCATTTTCCATTTTCAATTTATCCCTACCTTTGCCCCCAAAGACCCTTGGGGGAGATCCGAAACGATTTAAACGTTTTCTGTCGATGAGGTCAAGCAGATCCTCTATGAATGGGATACCGTAGGGCACAAAATGATATAAAATTGACATATATATGAAGATTCTTGTTACCGGATCGGCCGGGTTCATCGGGTTTCATCTTGCCCGGCGTTTGTTGCAGGAGGGACATACGGTTGTTGGATTGGATAATTTAAACGATTATTATGATCCGGGATTGAAATATGCCCGGCTGGCTGCTTGTGGTGTGGAGGGCGATACGCCTTTTATTTACGGTAAGGAGTATGCTTCACAGGTGTGGGATGAATACCGATTCTACCGGATCAACTTAGAGGATAAAGACCGGGTCATGCTCGTGTTCAAAGAGGAGTTGTTTGATGCGGTGGTCCATCTGGCTGCCCAGGCCGGGGTGCGGTATAGCATCGATCACCCCTGGGCGTATATTGATTCCAATATCGTGGGAACGATGTCGGTCTTGGAAGCCTGCCGTCAACAAAAGGTCAATCGATTGCTCTTTGCCTCCAGTTCAAGTGTGTATGGGAATTCCCCTGATGCCCCTTTTTCGGTTGATCAACCGGTTGACCATCCGGTGAGTTTGTATGCGGCTACCAAGAAGTCCAATGAATTGATGGCCTATACATACAGCCACTTGTATGGATTGGATGTTACCGGTTTCCGGTTTTTTACCGTATATGGGCCATGGGGCCGGCCTGATATGGCCTATTATTCGTTCACCAAACGGATCCTGGCCGGGGAATCCATTTCAGTTTTCAACAATGGAGAGCTTTGGAGGGATTTTACCTATATCGATGATATTGTCGTCGGACTGGTGGCTATTCTGACCAATGAAAACCGGGTTATGACAGAATCCAATGGAGCGCAATATGGGTTGTACAACATTGGCAATGCCAATCCGGTTAAATTAACCGATTTCATTCAGATACTGGAAAATGTGTTGGGGAAGAAGGCGAGAATAAAACTGACAGGGATGCAGCCAGGCGATGTGCTCAAAACCCACGCTGATGTCGGTCCGCTTGAAAGGGATTTTGGGTTTAAGCCTGCAACGGAATTGAAAGAAGGATTGGGGAAATTTGTGGAGTGGTATAGGGAATACTATGATTAATTATGAATTATGAATTATGATTTAAGAATATGATTATGAAGAGAATACCCATAATAATTTTTTTTCTTTATGCAATGATCGGGAATGGCCAGGTAGTTTACGAAGACATCAACAATACCGCCATCTATGCGTTCTTAGATGAACTGGCAAACCTTCGGGTCATTGAACTGAATTCGGTGGTGAAACCCTATTCGCGTCAGTATATTGCCGGGAAGTTGAGGGAGGCGGAGAAAAAAGTTATGAGTTATGAGTTAGGAGTTAAAAGTGATGAGTTAGGAGTTAGGAGTGATGAGTTAGGAGTCAAAAGTGGGGAGTTAAGAGTTAAGGTTAGCAAGAGGTTGGTGAAGGAGTTGGAGTTTTATCTTCAGGATTATCAGTTGGATTTGCCTTGCGGGACTTTAAAAAATGACGTGGATGGGGTAGGAGGGGGTCAGGGTTTCAATGTTTCAGGGGTTCAAGGAACGCAAAACGCGCAACCCGAAACCGATTGCTCTTTAGACTATGACCATAAATTGAATTTCCTCTTTAAGAAGAAACCCGCCTTTGCGGTGGCGTTGAACCCGCTGGCGTTTCAGTATAAGGATAAATTGTTTACTTTTTCGTTGCGGCCGATATTGGGGGTGGCGTGGATGACCAATGAAAACGCGGCGGAGTACCACCGCTGGTGGGGGGGGAGTATGTTTGGATATATCGGGAAAAACTTTGGGTTTTATGCCAACCTGCGCGACAACGATGCAAGCACGGCCATGGCAAAGCCTGCCTATTTCACCTTAGAGCAGGGACAGGTTTACAAAAACATGGGCAATGGGCGGGTGAACTACAGCGAAATGCGGGGGGGGATTGTGGCTTCGGTAAGCTGGGGGTCCATCGGCATCGTGAACGACCGGGTGGCCTGGGGCGATAACTACCATGGGGCGAACATCCTGTCGGGGAAGGCGCCGGCGTTTCCTTCTATCCAACTGCACCTGAACCCGGCGAAGTGGTTCGATTTCAATTATATGCATGGATGGCTGAACTCCAACGTGGTTGACAGCAGCCGCTCCTACATGGTTGACGGGGTTTACCGCACGGTGTTCCGCAATAAATACATCGCGGCCAATATGTTTACCTTCATCCCTTGGCGGGGGCTCAACATCTCTTTCGGGAACTCGATCATATACAGCGATGTGAACGTGAACCCGCTCTACCTGATCCCGTTCCTGTTCTACAATGCGGTGGATGCTTCAAAAAACAACTATAACAACGACGGTGGGTCCAATTCTCAAATGTTTTTTAACATCAGCAGCCGGCAAATCCGCCACCTACAGCTTTATATGTCGCTTTTTATCGATGAGCTAAAGGCTTCCCGGATCACCGATCCCGACCTGCTTAACTTTACCAGTTGGAAAGCAGGGTTTGCCCTCAGTGGCTACCCGATCCGGAACCTCACCTTTATGGCCGAATGGACCAAGACTAACCCTATGACTTACAAACACTATATCGCGACAACAACGTATGCGTCGAATGATTACTGCATGGGCCATTACCTGCGGGATAACTCTATGGAGGTCTATCTGGCACTCCAATGTAAACCCATCCGTGGCTTGACCCTTAAAGCATCTGGAACATTGGCACAGCATGGAACCGACCTGCCTTACTCGTACGATAAAGAATATATTATTGATGGAGTCCCATTTTTTGGTGAAAAAGTATGGGAAAATCTGGAGCTGGCCATCATGGCCCGTTACGAATACATCAACAACGCATTCTTTTTTCTTGAATACTCCCGTGCCAGCCATGCCGGCGATATCCAATATAATCCTGCTTTTCTCCATGGAACAACCGATAACTTCATGGTTGGCCTGAACCTGGGATTTTAACGATTAATAATAAACGATTTATATCTTTTATCTCCCTGTATATCTTACATTAATCTGTTTTTATGTTACGATAAATTCCTAACATTCACGGATGTTAGAAAAAATTAATATGGAATAAATTAGGATAAGTATTGCTTTTTGATGTTGGATACATTATTTTTGCGGGAGATTTATTAATTGGTTGGTATGGTTCATTCCCCCTCATGGTTTAACGACCAAACGATTGTTGCAGTTTCCGTTCCTTTTTTAATCACATTTTTTCTGTTGCCTGTTGTTTTGCGTGTAGCTCGTGCCAAAGACATCACTGCCAGGGTGAACAGCCGTACCTCGCATACGGGAAAAGTCCCGCTCATGGGGGGATTGGCAATCTTTACCGGCTTTTATATTCCAGCTTTGCTGTTTCTCCCAAATATGGCTGCCCAAGGGATAAAGGAGATGATAGCCGGCTCCATTATCGTTATCATGCTGGGAATTAAAGATGATATTATCGGCATCACCCCCATCAAAAAGTTGGCCGGACAAACCATTGCAGCCCTGATTTTGATCTTTCTCGGGGATGTTCGCTTTACAGACCTTCACGGGTTTCTGGGTTTCAATGAGATCGGATATGGCTGGAGTATTTTTATTACTTTCATTACTATTGTAGGCATTACCAACTGCTACAACCTGATCGATGGGGTAGATGGTTTGGCAGCAGGACTTGGTTCCCTTAGCCTACTGAACCTGGCCGTATGGTTTTACCTAACCGGCAATGAAACCCTGATGCTGGCCTGTTTGATGCTCTTTGCCTCCCTCATTGCCTTCATCCCTTTCAACTTGCGCAATCACGACCGCAAGATATTTTTGGGCGATACAGGATCTATGACCCTGGGTTTCATCCTCTCGTTTATGATCATACGCTTTAACCAGACCAATATCGGGATTACCGCGCCCTACGACCTTATTTCCGCCCCGGCCGTCAGCATTGCCATCGCTTTTGTCCCGGTATTCGATACGCTTCGGGTCACCTTGCTGCGATTGCTGAAACAAAAAAGCCCGTTTCATGCCGATAAAACCCATTTGCACCACAAGTTATTGGCACTGGGACTTAATCACGGTCAAACGAGCCTGATCCTTATCCTGCTTAACGAAGCTTTTATCCTGTTTGCCTTCCTCTCTCAGTATATCGGTACAACCCTGCTTCTTATCACCCTGTTAATTAGCGGTGCCCTTGTCTTTTTACTTCCCAATGCCATCCTAAGGTCACGAAAAGAAGACACGGGATCGAGTCTGATCAATAATAATTGAAGCATTATAACGTTTCAGATGTTCGTGTGTTTTCGTTTTTCCTTTATTTTAAAAAGCATAAATGTAAACAGCAGGCAAATTAACAGGAGGATAAGGATGATGAACAGCACGGAAGGGAAATAATATTGAAGGGTTAGGGCAAGGAGGGACATGGCAATATTGAAAAGGATGAGGGTGCGGCGGACACCTGCATGGGAAAAGCCCAGGTCAAGGAGGATGTGATGAACATGTTGCCGATCGGCCACAAAAGGTGATTTTTTTCGCCATATTCGCAGTGTCATCACCCGCAACGTATCAAAAAGAGGAATGGTGAGAAAACCCATAGCCACCGCCGGTGCGGCCTGGATGTGGTATCCGTTGCTGGGTACCAGGTTTAGCGAACAGAAACGCCAAACCATCAGTCCAATAAGGAAACCCAACACCAGTGAACCCGAATCGCCCATAAAAATTTTGTACTGTTTCGAATAAACATTAAACAAATAAAATCCAAAGGTGGCACCGGTCACTATGGCCGTAGTCACAGCGAAATTATTATCGCCACTGATATAAAAAAAGATGCCAAAAAAAAGTCCGATCTGAATGCAAAGCCCCGAAGCAAGGCCGTCAATCCCGTCAACCAGGTTAAAGGCATTGATCACCGATATATAGACCAGGATGGAGATGAGCACCGCCGGAATATAGTACAGGCGGTGAATCCCCATAAAGCCATATAGGTCGGTGAAGTACATGTTTCCGCCAAAAATCACCAACGAAGCTGCAATTATTTCCCAGATTAGCTTTTTCCAGGAAATAATATTATCGAGATCATCCAGCAAACCTATGAAAAAGAGGATAATGATGGCCGTTAGAATGCTACGAAAATAGATTACCGTATTAATTCCTGAAAAAAAAATCAATGAAAATACGATGGCAATAAAAATGGCAAGCCCACCCAACCTTGGAATACCTCCTTTATGGGAATCACGATGGTTTGGATAGACCAACAGGTTGTTCTTTTTTGCGATTTTTACAATTGGGGGGATGGACAATGCGCTGAATAAAAAAGACATAATAAATGCTACCGGAAGAATAACCTGTATATACAAAGAGAAATTGAACATAATGGCAAAAATACTAATTAGTGTCAGCAAGAAAACTCAACTTTTTTGAACTCTGGGTCTGAGTTTACA
>DYSO01000158.1 GCA_020718225.1 Draconibacterium orientale
ATCGAACCCCTGTTACCAGGATGAAAACCTGACGTCCTAACCCCTAGACGAACGGGCCTGATTTCAGTTTGGGTGCGCAAAAGTACATATTATTTTTTTGCCTTGCAAAATTTTTTTCTCCTCTCCCAACCTTTAATACCAATCGCCAGTCTTGAAGTATTATATTTCCAATTCTTCCAGATGGCATCCCAAACCTTGTCTCTTCACCGATAGCCGGAACTTATATTTGTTTTAATGGTTGTGCAACTTTTTATCTTTCGTGCTGTCTTATTGAAAACCAACATTACATTTTTATGACAGAAATTCAACCAACCCGGCAGTGGCGGTACATGGTATTCGCACTGGTGCTTTTGGCCGGTTCAGGCCTTAGCATTTTTAGTTATTCGCTCCTGAATGATTCCACCATTATGGCGGAGGGAGAACCCTTACTTGTTTTCGGATTTTTTCCTGCAACGTGGGTCCGCCCTTTAATGATGTTTGTTGCAATGGTCGTAGGCATGTTCTTCAATCAGCTTTTCGAAAATCTTAAGGCACAAAAAGCTGCCGGCCGGACAACCATTCATGTTTTCCAAACCTTTGCCTCGGGATGGAAAGGTATTTCATTTTGGATGGCCCTCGTTGTATCGCCCATTATCTTTTATGGAACCTATTTTATCGGCGATGCGCTGCCCGATGGGAATGTGGCCTGGTTTTATGCCTTTCAAAACGGTTTTTTCTGGTATAATATCTTCCATAAAGTCGAATTGAAGGGAAAATCTGCCAAATAGCCGGATAACGACAGATCATTTTTTTCGGAAATTACATGGTAAAAGTATCATGAGTTAATGATTATTTAACATATGTAAGCATCATATTGGCAATGATGCTGTATATTTGTCCAGATATTTTTTTAAATGGCATTTGTTTTTCGGTATCTTTTCCTGATTTGTTTACGCTTGTTTTACTGGGCTTTATCCCCTCAATACTTTTTTGGGTTGAAACGGTTCAGGAAAAGGCATCCAGGCTTTTCCGGGACTTTTAAATGCTGTATCAACACCGATGTCATTTTACACTTCGATAAACTGTGTTTCCGAAAAAAAAGCCTTCCGGTTTATGAGACACCCGATCCGGTTCAATTTGATGATTGCTTTTACGGGATATCTTTCAGTCAGCTTAAACAGTCAAAAGGCAAACCTGAAACAGCTTCCTACGAATGGATTGGAGAAAAACTGGTGTCGGTGTTCGGGTATCGTGACAAAATCCTGGAAAGGGGCGTTAAAATCAACTTTTTTTTTACCGAAGACCAATTTTTTTTAGGTGAATTTCAGTTTCAGTCCTACAACAAGACGGTAATAAACAGTGTCAGGGGGATGCTCCAGGCGAAATATCATTTTAAAGCCGGGACAACAGAATCGGATTTTTATATCACAGACCGGGAAGGATCGCTGGTTTTCTTCAACGATAATGGTTACCGGCTTAATGTACAATATTACTTTACCCAACTCGAAGCAATTGACCAGTGCCTTAAAAAAGCAATCAAAAAAAGCAACCTCATCAGGGAAAAGGAGCAGGTTGACGAAAACAACCTTGGCAATTTGCTTTGATATTTGGATGCCTATTTTATGATCAACATTTTTCTTACAACCCGTTGTTGGCCATTCTGTAGGATTATGGTATAAATCCCATTGGAAACAGGGCCAAGATCTATCTCTTTAATGATTTTACCATCGGTGGGTATCAGATTTTTCAATTGGAGGATTTCAGAACCCATTTGATTGAAAATCCTGACTGTCCAGGTTTTATCTTCTGAAGCAGAGAGAGAGAGTTTGAATGTCCCTTGATTTGGGACAGGAAAGAGGGTAACGGGTACTTCTAAATCCGGATCGGTGGTGGTTGTGACAACAATCCATTCCCAATTTGAAGAGAGGGAGGTGCAGCCCTCCAGCGTCACCGTACACCAGTAATATCCTGTATTGTTGGTCACTGTATATGTTTGGCCTGTCGCTCCGGGGATCAAACCGCTTCCTTCGTAATACCATTGGTTTCCAATAGGGGCATTGCTTGTCAGCAGGTTCCCGTCGGCGGTAATCACCGGAGTGTCGGGGATCGGGTTTACGATAATATATGCCATGCCCAAACCGGTATTGGTGCAGGAATTTCCATCTGATACGGTGGTTATCAGATAGGTTGTCGTTATTTCCGGTGAAACCATAAAAGAAAAAGGGGAAGAAGTGATTCCGTCAATATTGACGGGAGTTGTTCCATCGGTGTAAGTAATGTTCCATGGGGGCATCCCGGTGAGGTCAACCTGGATGGGGGCGGCGCTTCCTGCACATATGGTGGTTAAACCCGTAATGGTGGCGGTGGGAAGGGGGTTTACCGTGATCAATGCGCTTCCTGTTCCTGTACCTGTACATAAGTTTCCGTCAGACACCGTGGTCAGCCAATAGGTTGTTGTGAATGGCGGCGAGACATTGAAGTTATGTGGGGTGGAATTTATCCCTTCGATAGTGACCGGGGCAGTGCCATCGGTATAGGTAATATTCCAGGGTGGGGATCCGGTCAGGTCGACCTGGATAAGGGCATCATCGCCCGCACAAAGGGTGGTTGAACCGGAGAGGGCTGCTGTGGGCAATGGGTTGATATCAATAGGAAACGGGGCGGATGGCAACCCGTTCCCGCATTCGTTGGTGCCATGTACAGAGATAACCCCTGAATTGGCATCGGGTGCAAAATCGACGGTAATGGCATTGCTGTTTTCACCGGAAGCAATGGAAGCGCCTGGGGGCAATGTCCAGAAATAACCGGATGCATTGGTAACCGGGGGCACTGAGTAGGCAATACCTGCCGATCCCAGGCATACGGCGTTTGGGCCTGTAATGGTGCCTGCTGCACCAGGCCCGGCGTCGATAACCGGGCCATTATGATAGAAATTTGAGGTTGGAAGGTCGTTCATCGGATTGCCGTTTTCATCGGCATATTCACAGGCGCCCCCCCCGCCGACCGTATTGTTGAACCGGATTGAGTCGTTACCGGTCAGATAGGTAAAGGTAAGTGTCAGTAACGGGCTTCCGTCGGGCAAGGTAGTTGGTGTTGTGTTTGACCAAACAACCAGGACTTTATAAAATCGGGAGGTTGGACTGACTCTTACCACGTTTACGAACATCCCACCCAGTTGGGGATTGGTTGTATTGGAGGTATAGAATAGCAGGGTTGAATCATATTCAAGGCGCAGGGTAATGGCTGTGACGTTGATAAAATTATCGACTGTAACAGGGATATTGATACTGCTCCCCGGACATGGATTAGCGCTGCCTGCCTCTGTAATTGGTGCATCACGCGAGAACAGGGGAGCCGGATAAAGGATCCGGAAAAGAAAAAACATTAAGAAAGACAAAAAAAAAGGGATGCTTTTCATGGATAGAAAAAATTATGGATTGTGAAGCATTCTGTGGTAAACAAATTTACAAAATTATCTTTGACAATGGTACATTCCCTGAATAATAAACTGACCCTTTTCCCGATGGATGGATATCCGTCTTTTCCCATTCAATGAAGCCATGAAGATTAAAATAATTTTTCAGGAAAGGGGAAGAAAAAGTTGTTATTAACCCGATAAATTTGTATATTTGTGTGAAATATTTGTTAAATATTTACGATATGATAAAACGGAATATTTATAATCAGCTCCGGGATCATTTATCAAAACCTGAAATAACGCTGATAACAGGCGCCCGTCAGGTAGGGAAAACCACACTGATGCATATGCTTGAAGCGCAACTCAGGTCGGAAGGGCTGCCAACCTTGTTTTTACAGCTTGACAGGGAAAGTGACCGGCCGTTTTTTGAAAGTCAGGCAGCGCTGATACAAAGGTTTCAGAAAGAATTCGGAGGTGTTAAGGGTTATCTGTTTCTGGATGAAATTCAGTTAAAGGAAAATGCCGGTCTTTTCATCAAGGGGGTTTATGATCAGGATCTTCCTGTCAAGATCATTATTTCTGGTTCGGGAAGCCTTGAGTTGCGTGCTAAAATTCAGGAGTCAATGGCGGGAAGGAAAAGGGTATATGAGGTGATGCCGGTTGGTTTTTTCGAATTTGCCGATTACCGGACTTCATATGAATATACCGACCGGCTTGGGGCTTATCTGATGCAAAATATGGAGGCTGCCATTTTACTGCTCAATGAGTATCTTAATTACGGTGGTTATCCAGGGGTAATCACGGCAGCTACCGATCAGGAAAAGTTTGATGCCATCGATGAAATATTCCGTTCGTACATTGAAAGGGATATTCAATTGGTTCTCAGGGGGCATGGCCCGGAAGTTTATTCCCGTCTTATCCGGTTACTAGCTGCACAGACGGGGCAGTTGATCAATCTTTCGACACTGGCCACGGAAACATTGGCCTCTCTGCCTACCATTCAAAAATATCTCTGGTATGCAGAACGAACCTACTTCCTGAAAATGATCCCTCCTTTGTTTGGTAATAAAATGAAAGAGATAACCAAATCGCCTATGGTCTATTTTCTGGATCCGGGGATGCGTAACCTGGCTATCCGGATGTTCGGCAATGTTCACAACCATCGCGATTATGGTTTTGTTTTTCAAAATCTGATCTGTACGACCCTGATGGATACCCTCCAACGTCATATTTATACGCTTCATTTCTGGCGGACCATCAATAAAGCCGAAGTCGATTTTGTCATTGATCGTTATGAAAATCCGCTGCCTGTTGAGGTTAAGTATTCCTTCCTGTCGAAACCGGAAATCACCCGTTCATTGCGAAGTTTTATCGATCATTACAAGCCTGCGGATGCCTGGGTCATCAATCTGGGCTATTATGGATCGATGCAGGTGAATGAAACCCGTGTCAGTTTTATTCCTTTTTTCAGGTTACAGCCTTATCTGAAAAACCTGAAGGAAGAACCTCAAAATTTATTCAGGGCGTCTGAAAGTGAGGTGATCTATCAATTGATGAATAAGGATGGCCGCCGGAAGTCAGGGAAATCAGGGTTGTATTCGGTAATGGATAAGGAGTGATTCCGGTAACGGGGCCCTTCATCTTCATGCTTTTCAGGAAAAGGGATTGGGAGAAAAGTTGGATGGGTTCAATAACAAGTTTTTGGGATCAGATATCCCTGTACGTATTCTTCAATCCCCGCTTCCAGGGTGTAAAACGGTTTGGAATATCCGATGGAGCGAAGTTTTTGCATATTTGCTTCTGTGAAGTATTGATATTTATCACGGATATCGGGTGGGGTGTCGATAAATTCGATTTTAGGTGGTTTATTAACGGCTGCAAAAACGGCGTTAACAAGATCAAGAAATGTTCGTGCCCTGCCGGTTCCCAGGTTGTAAATGCCCGAATTGTTATTTGCAGAAGGTAATGGGGAAGCGGAATTGGTTGGTAACGCCGTGGCCGGGTCGGCGGGTTTGGTAGTGTGGTCCTGGTGGGAGTGTGGCTGAATGGGTTGGGACGAAGTGGCCATTTCCTGATCATTCCGGCCGTGTTGTATCTCTTCTTTGGTGCGGTCCATCAGAAAATACATCACATCGGTTACATCTTTCACATAGATGAAATCGCGGAGTTGCTCTCCGTCTTTGTAAAGGGGATTGTGAGATCTGAAGAGTTTGACGGATCCGGGAAAACCATTCTCTCGTTTCTCATCCCGTATTCTTTTTCCGAATTTTCCCAATCCTGGCCCCTGGACCCCGGCCTTTTGGACTGGTCCATCCATCCCTTTGTTATCAACAATCTGCTGGTAGGCATGAAAAACCACAGAGGCCATTCGGCCTTTATGATATTCATTCGGACCGAAAACATTAAAGAATTTTAATCCATACCAACGTGGGGGTGTCTCGGTTTGCTGCATAACCCATTTGTCAAATTCATTTTTGGAGATACCATATGGATTTAATGGTTTCAGGTGAAATGAAAGTCCCGGATCGTGATCGTTATAGCCAAGGGCGCCATCGCCATAGGTAGCAGCGGAGGAGGCATATACCAACGGGATTTCTTTCTGAGTACAAATCGACCAAAGTTTTTTACTATAGTTGAGGTTGAGCTCATCGAAGATGGCCATATTGAATTCTGTGGTATCGGTGCGGGCGCCTAAATGAAATATAAAATCAACTTCCGCTGCATGGTTTGAGAGCCATTCGAAAAAAAGTCCTCTTTCTACTTTTTCCTGGTACCGTTTGTTCTCTGTGTTGGAAGATTTCTGAATTTTTGAAAAATCGTCAACCAAAATGATGTTTTTGTGGCCTTTGTTGTTTAGCTTTGTGACCATACAACTTCCAATAAAACCTGCTGCGCCTGTGACGATAATCATACATGGTTTGATTTAGCGGATGACAAAGATACGGAATAAATATTTTTTCTTCAAATGAGGTTGATTGTATTTATTGCTGTTCATAAAAACGTTGACCAGGTTAACCGGTTGATTCGTGCGTTGACCCATCCTGAAATTTCCATATATGTTCACATCGACAGGAAGAGTAAAATTCATGCCGATGATCTCCTTTCGCGGGCCCGGGTTATCAATGATTCCATTGATGTTGTCTGGAGCACCTATAGTCAGGTCCAGGCAACCATCAATGCGCTCAGAGAGATTTTGGTCAGGGAAGATCATTTTGATTATGTGACTTATATCAGCGGACAGGATTATCCAATTATGACCAATGATGCCATCCTGGCTTCTCTTGAAAAAAACAGGGGGAAGGAGCTGATGGGCTTTGTCACCCTCGATAACCAGGGATGGGAAAAGGCCCGTATCCGGTTTGAACGGTTTTATTTTAATTCAT
>DYSO01000029.1 GCA_020718225.1 Draconibacterium orientale
TTGCCGCATGATTGGCGACAACATGTTGGTAAGTTTTGTCTTTAAAGCTCCTAATGATGTTATCTTTGGCAAGGTTATCCATTCTGTCAGAGGTTCCTATTTTCGGCCGAAATCAGCAGGAATTTCACCCCAATAGGCTGTTTCCCATTTCAATACTTTATTGGGCCATTCGTTCTCCTGTAACCATTTGAGAGCCCGTTCGATAAGGTCGAATAAGGTTTTGTTTTTTGGTGATACCAAAAGGTTGGTATTGACGGCTTTTTTTCGAACCCAGGCAATGGCCGTCCGGGAATCAGAATATACCGGCCAGTCGGAATCTCTCTTTTTCAGATATGCCAGGGCATGGACAACCCCCAGAAACTCCCCAAGGTTGACTGTCCCCTCGGGGAAAGGGCCCATCCGGAATAATTCAGCCCCCGATGCTGTATCAACGCCCCGGTATTCCAACACTCCCGGATTTCCGGCACAGGCAGCATCAACACAGATGCTGTCAGTGGTTGGTACTCCGATCAAAGGATTGGCACAAACCACCAACTTCGGGCCATTTGGTTCTTTTCCCAGATATTTCCCGGGATCATCGGCCCACGCGATTTTGGCCAGGGCCAGGGTTGGAAAACCTTTATACTTTGCCCCGGTGAAACCTTCAACCTCCTTCTTACATTGGGCCCAACCTTCATAAATTCCGGGGGTTTTCCCCTGCCAGACAACGAAATATTTTGTTTTGGCCATCGTTTAAATTTGCTGACAAAATTATCATTATTTTTATCCGCTTTAGAACCCTCCATGAATCCATTCAAACGTCTTGCCGGCCAAACAGCCATTTACGGTATCCCTAACATCCTGGGCCGGTTCCTGAATTATCTGCTGGTTCCGCTCTATACTTACGGTATTCTGACTTCACAGGAATATGGGGTCGTTAATGTTTATTATTCTTTTACCGCACTGCTGCTGGTTATCCTCACCTATGGCATGGAAACAGCTTTTTTCAGGTTCAGCGAAACAGAAACCGATAAACAAAAAGTTTACAGCACAGGACTTCTCTCTCTGGCCATCACATCGTCCCTGTTTTTAGCGCTGACCAACGCTTTCCCACAAACCATTGCCCGTTGGATCGATTATCCCCAATATCCGGAATTCATCCGTTGGTTTGCCTGGATACTGGTATTTGATGTGATGGCCGCCATCCCTTTTGCAAGGCTCCGGGCCATGAACAGGCCCATTCTGTTTGCAACGATAAAATCAATAAACATTCTTGCCACTGTTCTGCTGAACCTCTTTTTTCTCCTATTCATGCCATGGATAACGGAACATTTTGAAAATTCCAGTCTGAACGTTTTTTTACGCCTGATATACCATCCCGGATGGACCATTGAATATATATTTATTTCCAATCTCCTGGCCAGCTTGTTGACCCTGGCGCTGCTTCTGCCCCAGGTTATGCATATGAAGTGGACCTTCGACCTTAAACTCTGGAAACGAATGCTCAGGTATTCCATTCCACTGCTATTTGCCGGAATGGCAGGAATCATCAACGAAACGAGCGACCGGATTTTGTTGCGCTATCTTTTGCCTTCCGATATTGCCGAATCGCAGGTTGGCATCTATAGCGCCTGTTATAAAATCGCCATCCTGATGGTCCTCTTTATCCAGGCCTACCGCTTTGCCGCTGAACCGTTTTTCTTCTCACAAATGAAAAAAGAAGACGCCAGGTTAATTTATGCCCGGATCATGGACTATTTTATTATCGCGGTTTCCCTGATCTTTTTGATAACCATGCTCTTTCTTGATTATGTTTTTATTTATCTGATCGGACCGGAATTCAGGGCCGCACGAAATGTGATCCCTGTTTTGATGCTGGCAAAATTATTTCTCGGTATCTATTATAATTTGTCGATATGGTATAAAGTCACCGGAAAAACCCAGTGGGGCGCATTCATCATGTTGATCGGCGCCCTTGTTTCATTGGGGCTGAATTTCTATTGGATACCAAAATCACCCGATCATATGATTTTTGGATATCTTGGCTCCGCCTGGGCAACTTTTTTTTCATACTCCCTCATGATGGTCATCGGATACCTTATCGGGCAAAAATATTATCCCGTTCCCTACAACCTGAAAAAATTCTTTGGATATATATCCCTGGCGGTTCTTCTCTATCTTATCGGCCATTGGGTCCCGGCAGGTAATTTGTTTCTTGGGATTGGATTCAATTTCCTGCTGATCGGAATCTTTGCAGCAGTGGTATGGATTATCGAAAAGCCACCACTTTCGAATCCCCGGTAATTGGGAATTTTATTACCTTTGTCCATTCTTTTTATTATGAAAATCAGGATTGTCAACCACTCCAAACACGCTTTGCCGGCATATGAAACATCCTTTTCGGCCGGGATGGATTTACGCGCAGATCTGGATTCCGATATCTTGCTCAGGCCCCTCGAACGGGCATTGGTACCAACAGGTTTGTTTGTTGAAATACCTCCGGGGTTTGAAGCCCAGATCAGACCGCGAAGCGGGCTGGCAATAAAAAAAGGGATAACCCTTCTCAATACCCCGGGAACCATCGATGCCGATTATCGTGGAGAGATAATGGTGATCCTGATCAATCTCTCGAAGGATGAATTTGTTGTTAAAGACGGAGAACGTATTGCCCAGATGATCATTACGGCACATGAACAGGCCGAATGGGAGCAGGTTGATACACTCAATCCCACCGAACGGGGAGCCGGCGGGTTTGGCCATACAGGGGCAAGATAGAGGATACAATGGTCACTTCATACAGATGTGAATTAAATCAGAAAATGAAGATTTCAGGAAATAGATCGAAAATCATTTTTTTTATCGCAACCTGGTTTGTTTTTTGCCAGGGTTACAGTCAGTCTTTCGGTATTGAAAATAGCGGAGCCAGAGAGCTTTTTTCTTTTTATCAGAATAAGGAAAAAAGCAAATCAAAGCTGGCGCCGGAAGAACAGGTTCAAAAAAAGAGTGGTAACAACGCAATGCTGATCAAAGCCAAAAAAGAGGCTTTGATTGGAAATATCAACGGCGCCCAGGAGATGTTTCGACGTTATACCGCCAACTATCCCCTCGACCCGGTCGGGTTTTTTGAACTGGGGCGGATCGAAGCCATGCAAAAGAATTATTTTGAGTCCATCTCCCTGACCAAACAAGCGGTTGAACTCGATCCCTCAAATATCTGGTACAGCCTGTTCCTTGCCGAACTCGATCAGATGGTTGGGAATATTCCGGATGCGGTTAAAATCTATGAAACCATCGTTGAAAAATATCCCGAAAACCTCGATTACTTTTATCAGCTTGCAGCCCTTTACCTTCAGGTTGAGAAATACAGCGACGCCATACGGATTTATAACAAAATTCAGGAAAGCGCCGGAATATCCGAAGATATTTCCATACAGAAACAAAAAATCTACCTCTATCAGAATAATCTCAAAGGGGCAGAAAATGAACTGTTGGAATTGATTTCTGCTTTCCCCGGCGAAAGCAAATATTATTCCATATTGGCCGAATTTTATATGGGGAATGGTATGGCTGAAAAAGCGCTCGAAATCTATAAAAAAATTGCAATTATCGATCCCGACAATGCCTATATCCATATGTCGATGGCCGATTATTACCGGAAAACCGGGAACAAGGAAAAAGCATTCGAAGAACTGAAAATGGGTTTTGGAAACCAAAACCTTGATGTGGATGCGAAAATAAACATCATGCTTACCTTTTATACGGTTAATCAGATTTACAACGATCTGCGTGGAGAGGCTTTTACGTTGTCGGAAATACTTATCCGGACACATCCCAAAGATCCCCGTGCATACTCAATTTATGGTGATTTGCTGATCCAGGACCAGAAGTTTCCCGAAGCCAGGGAGACCTTTTTAAAAGCCCTCGCAATCGATAGCAGCCGTTATGCTATCTGGGAACAAATTTTACGCCTCGACCTTCAGCTCGGTTTCTACCAACCCCTGGTTTCTCACAGCCAGCGTACCATCGAACTTTTTCCCGAACAACCGCTCCCTTTCCTTTTTTTAGGGCTTGGTAACATGCAATTAAAGCAAAATGCGGAAGCATTAAATCCACTGTCAACCGGTCTTAAACTGGTTGTTGACAATAATGACCTGACCTCACAGTTCTATATGTACCAGGGCGATGCCCTGCATGCCCTCAACCGCGATGCAGAAGCATTTACCGCTTACGAAAGGTCATTACAGGCCAAAGGCGACAATGCCTATGTGCTGAACAACTATGCCTACTATCTCTCACTCGAAGCCAGGGAACTGGATAAAGCTGAAAAAATGGCAAAAAAAGCAGTTGCCCTCGAACCGGAAAATACCTCATTTCTTGATACCTATGGATGGGTGCTCTACAAACAGGGAAAATTCAAAGATGCCCGCCAATGGATTATGAAAGCAATGCAAAACAAGGAGGAAACCAGCGCTGAAGTCCTGGAACATTATGGCGACGTGCTATTTAAACTCGGAGAATCGGCCATGGCCCTCGATTATTGGAAACAAGCACGGGAAAAAGGAGATGGCTCTGAATGGCTGGATAAAAAAATAATGGAAAAAAAATTGTTTGAATGATCATAAGATATATAAAAATAAAAGTACTCGCTTTTTTACCGGTTTTACTCCCGGCCCTGTTCCTCTTTAACTCATGCAGCCCTTCACGAAAAGTTATGGTCGCCCCGATAAAAGAAGAAGGAGCAGATTATCTGATAGAAAAATTAAAAGCACATGAATTGAAATTCGATTGGTTTTCGGCCAGGTTTTCGGCAGAATATGAAAATAATGGCGCCAACAACTCCTTCAACGGACAAATCCGGATCCGAAAAGACAGCCTGATCTGGATTTCACTCACGCCAATGCTTGGTATCGAAGCTGCAAGGGTCATGATATCCCAGGATTCGGTCAAATTGATCAACAGGTTGAATAAAACCTATTTTATTGGCGACTATGAATATGTAAACCGTTTCTTAAATACAAATATCGACTATGACCTGCTTCAGGCCGTGTTGCTGGGAAACGACCTGCAATTCTATGAAAATGGGAAATTCCGGGCTTCAGTCGATAAAGGCTGTTATAAACTGTCAACAAGCGAACGGCATAAATTAAAAAAACACGTCCGCAGCAATCAGGATGACCTGAAGATCTTTATCCAAAATATCTGGCTTGATCCACAGAGCTATAAAATTACCCATACCGAAGTCAAAGAGATCCGCCGTGATAATATTAAGCTTGAATCAAACTATGCCAACTTTGAATCGTTCAACGGACAATTGTTCCCCAAAGAGATAAAGCACATCATTTGGGCCGAAAACACCATCCGGATGCAGGCAGATTTTTCAAAAATTGCAATTGATATTCCGCAACAGTTCCCTTTCAAAATACCGGGTAGCTACCAACCGGTGAAATAGTTTTACGGCTCCCAACGAAAACAGAAAAACCAATGAACCGGGCCCTTTTTAAACTTATCCTGCTTTTTCATGTGGCGATCCTGTTCCCATTTTATCCTGCTTACCCTCAGGCAGCCAAAGACAAAGAAAAACTTCAGAAAACAAAGCGTCAGCTTGAAGAAGAAATCAGGTACACCAATGAATTGCTTGAGACAACACAGCAAAACAAAAAAACATCACTGAATAAATTGCAGATACTGACAAAAAAAATCCGTAGCAGAGAAGCCCTGATCGATGCAATTAATGCTGAATTGGATGAAGTTCAGTTAAAAATTTCAGTAGAAAATATTCAGATTGACCGGATGTCGCGGCAATTAAAGTCAATGAAAGATGAATATGCCCGGATGATATACCAGGCCTACCGGATCATGAATGGCAGGAATAAACTGATGTTTATTTTTTCAGCCAAAGATTTTAACCAGGCCTATCAAAGGTTGAAATATTATCAGCAGTATGCCTCATGGCGACGGCGACAAGCTCAAAAAATTGAATCCACACAAATTGCCATCAACCATCAATCAAAAGAACTTGAAAATATCAAGAACCAAAAAATGACATTGGTCCAGGCTCAACAACTTGAAAAACAAAAACTCGACAGGGAAAAAGTGGATAAGGCAAAATCGGTGAAAGAATTTACTTCCAGGGAAAAACAACTCGAAAAAACCTTAAAGGCCAAACAAAAAGCAGCACAACAGCTTGAAAATGAGATAGAAAAACTTATTGCAGAGGAGATCAGGATCTCTTTGGAACGGGATAATAAACGAAATACAAACGATAACAAATCAACCCCTTCCGGTACTTCGGGATCCAAACCTTTACTGAACCTGACAACCCGTGAAAAGGAGCGATCCTCTTCTTTTGCATCCAACCGGGGACGACTGCCATGGCCTTGCGATCGTGGTTTTATTTCCGGTAGTTTTGGTGAACATCCGCATCCGGTGCTGGAATATGTCAAGGTTAAAAACAATGGCATCGATATCATGACCGAACGGAGTTCCCTGGTTAAAGCGGTGTTCGAAGGCAGGGTAAGTTGGGTAAAATCATTTCCCAACCTCAATAAAGTAGTCATCATCCGTCATGGCGATTATCTGACGGTCTATTCCAATCTCGGTGAGGTCAGTGTCAGGGATGGGCAGGAGGTCACCGCCAGGCAAACCATTGGACGGGTATTTACCAATCCGGAGGACCAGAGATCGGAATTGCATTTCGAAATCTGGCGCGGTAAAATAATTCAAAACCCCGAAGAGTGGCTGACCGGTAGATATTAGGAGAAATCAGAGATGAAAGATCATATTGGCGAAATGGCTGCATTGCTCACCGCGGTTTTCTGGACGGTAACCGCGCTGGCATTTTCAGCTGCCAGCAGGAAGCTTGGGTCCATGGTGGTGAATCTCCTGCGACTTATTATTGGCTTCCTTTTTTTATCCGTTTTTGTCTATTTTTTTCGGGGATCCTTCCTCCCGGTGGATGCATCAGCCCGTACCTGGTTTTATCTGTCCCTTTCAGGATTGATTGGCTTTGTATTTGGAGACCTTTGTCTTTTCCAGGCTTTCGTTGTTATCGGCGCCCGGGTTTCCATGTTGATGATGGCCCTGGCGCCTCCCCTCACCGCCCTGATCGGATGGATCATCCTTGGCGAAACGTTAACTCCCGTCAGCTGGATCGGAATGATACTGACTTTAAGCGGAATTGCCCTTGTAGTATTAAAAAACCATCCCCGGGATGAAGTAAATGGAGGGTTCCCCAAGATGAAATTCAATTATCCCGTTTGGGGAATTTTGTTAGGCCTTGGCGGAGCGCTTGGTCAGGCCGGAGGCCTCGTATTGAGTAAATTCGGAATGAAAGGATATGACCCTTTTGCTGCTACACAGATTCGCGTGATCGCAGGGATTCTAGGATTTTCAACACTGTTTTTTATCCTTCGTTTATGGAAAGAGGCTTTTCGTGGTCTGACCTACCGCAAACCCATGTTACAACTAACATTAGGCGCTTTTTTTGGTCCTTTTTTAGGAGTCTCCTTCTCTTTGATTTCCGTCAAATATGCCGATACAGGTATCGCAGCAACCATCATGGCATTGGTCCCGGTGCTGATTATCCCTCCTTCCATAATCATTTATAAAGAAAAAATCAACATCAGGGAAATCGCCGGGGCCATACTTGCTGTTACGGGAGTTGCCCTGTTTTTTTTGTAGCATTCAATTTTTCCTTGCCATGAAAAAAGATAATCTTACGATACAGGTCCCCGAAAACCCGGGGATGCGGTTTTATCTCGGAGTTTCCTTGTTTGGCCTTTCCTTTTTTATGCTACCGACAGGTTTGATACTCAAAGGGTTCGTCGATTCTCATTTTATGAAAGGGGTTATCCTTACCCTGTTTTGGATCAGCGCCCCCTTGATGAAGATATCCTCTATCGGGGTTATGGGAAAACCAACCTACCTTTGGATAAAATACAAAATGCACTTTTACCGGGCCCTGGCCATTCCCCAAAAAGTCACCAGGACAAGGTACAACATCGGGTTATTCCTGTTTGTCCTGCCTTTCGTACCCAATTATGTCCTGGCCTATGCACCGCATCTTTTCCCGGATGCATATGTAATTAGGACTTTCATCCACTTCTTTTTCGATTTGGTATTCATCGTTAGCCTCTTTGTCCTGGGTGGTAATTTCTGGGATAAACTGCGTGCCCTTTTTATCTATTCATCTACCGTAACTTTCGAAGAAAATACTTCCCAGTAACCCGACCTGTCCAACCTGTCCAACCTGTCCACCTGTCTATTTTCAACCTGAAAACAAAAATCCAGCCAGTTATTTGTCATTTTCCTTTATCTTTGTTTTTTAACATCAAATTTCTGACGAAAAATGTCATCCGCCATTATCATTTTATTGTTTCTTTTTCTGCTTAATGGAGTATTTGCAATGGCTGAAATCGCCCTGGTTTCGGCTCGAAAAACAAAACTTGACCTGAATGCGCAAAAAGGGGATAAGCTCTCAAAACTTGCCCTCGACAATGCCAACGAACCCTCCCGGATTTTATCGACCATTCAGATCGGAGTTACCCTGATCGGGATCCTCACCGGCGTTTATTCAAGTGATGCGCTTACCTCTTCAGCAGCAGAATGCCTTGTTAAACTGGGCCTGAACATCGAAATAGCGCACTCTGTTGCGCTTGCAATAGTGGTCATCCTAGTAACTTTTATATCCATGCTGATCGGTGAACTGGTACCGAAAAGAATCGGCCTGATCAATCCTGAAGGGATTTCCCGCACCCTGGTCAGGCCATTGCTGACCCTTGCTTATATTACCTATCCGTTTACATGGTTGCTGACCCGGGCAGGTGATGGAATATTGAAAGTATTGAAAATTAAACCATCTTCCGAATCCAGGGTCACGGAGGAGGAAATTAAGGCCATGGTGCAGGAGGGAGCAGAAGGAGGTGAAGTTCAGGAGATTGAACAGGATATTGTGGCAAGGGTATTTCACCTTGGCGACCGTAAAATTTCTTCCCTGATGACACACCATTCCGATCTGATCTGGTTGGATATCCATGAAACAGCTGTGGAAATGCAGGTGAAGATGCAACAGGAACTGCACTCTGTCTATCCTGTTTGTGAAGATGACCTGGATAAAGTTCTCGGGGTTATCTTAATAAAGGATTTGTTTTTAGAGAATATTTGCGATGAGAAATTCAGGATTGCCGATCGAATTAAACCCGCGCAATTTGTTCTTGAAACCCAGACCGCTTACGAAACGCTCGAAATCTTTAAACAAAATAAAATCCATTATGGCCTTGTTGTGGACGAATATGGATCAACGGTTGGAATGGTGACCCTGAATGATATCCTGGAAGCGCTCGTAGGCGATTTTAATGAACCAAATCCCGATGAACCACGTATCATTCAGCGCGACGATGGTAGCTGGCTGGTCGATGGCCAGATGTCCTTTTATGAATTCGCCTATGAATTTAATATCCAGGGATTCGATAAAAACAAAATTAAATTTGATACCATAGCAGGACTTGCAATCCATATGCTCAAACACATTCCGGTCCCGGGCGAAAAATTTTCGTGGAAAGAGTATGAATTCGAAATAGTCGATCTGGATGGTAACCGGATCGATAAACTGATCATTAAAAAAAATGAAGGATAAAGGTCCCTATGAAGAAATTTTACTTACCCATCATCGGCTTGGTTGTTTTTGTTTTATCTGTCATCTTCATTGCGGGTTCCGGAACTGCCCTTTTCTTTTTTCCATCTCAGGAAGTTGAATTAAGCCATGCGTTGAAATGGGGGCGCCTTCTTGAAGATAATCTGCTGGTACAGGAGATAACACTTTCAAAAAGATACCTCAGCAGGATTGATGTTTGCCTGGCAAAGATGCCATCAAAGACCCCAAATGAAAACGTATTTCTGCTATTGAATGCTGAACACCGGATCCTTTTTACCAAAAAATTTTCTTCCGATGAAATTGACGGGGCGGTGTGGTTATCATTTAAATTAAAAAAAAACCTGGATATCGGTAAAAACCATAAAGTAGTTGCATGCATCTATTCCGTTAACGGCGACCAGCAAAGCAGCTCCGTCTATTCCAGGTCCGACCGTGGGAACCTTGGGAAACTTTATGTAACCACCATTCAGAACAACGATGTTATTTATTCGATTGAAAATCCCAAGTCTGTTACTCAGGTTGAAGGAAGCCTGGGGCTTAAAATTTTTGAAACCAATACAAATTTTTTTTCACCGCTGCAACTAATCCTTTATCTGTTTTTCCTGGGGCTCTCCCTGATTATTGCTTTTGCCGGTAAACTGAAAACATTTTTGTTAAAGTCCAAACCGGCTCCGGAATACATCTATTTGCCAATTGCTCTTACTTTTGGATTGTTGTTTGCTTTTCTCACCCCTCCGTTTCAGGTTCCTGATGAACCTTCGCATCTATACAGGGCATACCAGGTTTCAGAACTTAATCTGTTCAAATATCACGATAGCATTCCGAAATCCCTTGTCCATCTTGCGGCAATCAGTGAACGGATGAAATTTAATGTCGCAGAAAAAACAAGCCGGAAGGAGATCCTGGGGCTTTCCTCAATTTCTCTGGCTCCGGCAGAGCGTACATATTCCGAAACGCCGAATTATATCATTCCTTATTTACCTCAGGCCACGGGTCTGTTTCTTGGACGGATTTTTCATGCCAGCCCCATCTCCTTTTTTTATCTGGGACGTATCCTGAATCTGCTGGCAGCGGTTTTTTTTCTGTTTCTGGCCATTAGAATTACTCCGGTATTCAAATGGGTCTTTTTTCTTTTGGGTATTATGCCGATGACCTTATACCTGATGGCTTCGTTATCCTATGATGCCTCAACCATTTGCCTGACTTTTTTGTTTATCTCCATCATCTTTAAACTGGCTTTTGATGAAAAACAAAAAATTTCATCCCGCCAAATTATCTCTCTTTTTATCATTGGCATCCTACTTGCTTCTTCAAAACCTCCTTACTATATTTCGGTTTTTTCTTTTCTGATCATCCCGGTACAGAAATTTGGATCCTGGAAAAAATTCCTGATGATTTTTACTGGCTTGGTTGTCACAACCTTACTGGTATCGCAATTATGGTTGCCCGCTAGAAAATTTTTTAAAAATGTTACTGCCGGTGTGGCCTCCTCCTCCTCCATCTCTCAAGCATCCATGTTCCCCACTTTTTCTTTTGGTGAACAGGTAGAGGCGGTTTCAAACCCGCAATCGAAACCCAAAGAGCCCGTAAAATCAAAAACAACAATTCAGGACCCTTCAAAAACACAAACGGACACAGGAAAAAATACAACCAATCAGGCCTCACAACCAGAGGCTGAAAAAAAAGCACCTCCTCCCAAAGTGGAAAGCCCGTATGACCAGCCGGCGCAGAAAAATTATATTTTATCAGATCCATTCAGGTTTATCGGTATTCTTACCGATACCATCAAAAAATTTCTTGGCATTTATGTGATAGCATTTATCGGCCTTTTTGGATGGGTCGATGCTCCGCTTCCTCCTGCGCTGATCTATTCCTTTCTCATTCTTTTAATCATCGTTTCCCTAAGCGATGCAACTCCGGGAATAAAAATCAATTTTCTCAGGAAATCAATTTTATTGGTCCTTTTTCTTATTGGATTTCTTTTGGTAGAAACAGCCATGTATGTGTGTTGTAATCCGGTTGGAAGCCCGTTGATACTGGCAGTACAGGGACGCTATTTTATAGCCCTCAGCCCGCTGTTGTTCATTTTTTTATACAATAATTTGGTAAACAAAACGATGAACCATGCACTGATGCAACCATCCGCTCAAAGAGAAAAAGCAAAAGGAGGTAAGAAGAAAAAGCAGGTTGGGCCATCCGAAACAATCATTCCGTTATATTCGAAAATATTTCCCTGGGTCGTAATCGGTTTCGGATTGTTTGCGTTGCTCTATTCCATTTACCATATTTTGTTCCGGTTTTATATCGTTCTAATATAAAAGATGTTATGTATGAAATGAACAATCTTACTATCATCGTACCAGCCTATAACGAAGCTCCGGCCCTGAAAGAATTTCTCCCTGAATTGCTCTCCTGGTGTATTACCAGAAATTGCTCTCTCCTTATTGTCAATGATGGCTCCACCGACGATTCACAAAATCTGTTCAACCGTTTTCTGCCGGCTGAAAAGGTCACTTTATTGAATCATAAATTGAACCGCGGATATGGGGCTGCCATTAAAAGTGGCTTGGCAGTCTGTGAAACGGAATATGTCATTACCCTCGATGCCGATGGACAACACGCATTGGAAGATATCGAAAAATTGTACAACCTGATCATTTCACGGGATGCGGATATGGTAGTCGGGTCAAGGAAAAATTCAAAAACCCATTCCTATTACCGGGGGGTCGGAAAATTTATTATTCGCAACCTTGCCCGGATACTTATGACCGTTCCGGTGTATGACCTGAATTCAGGAATGAAAATTTACCGCACCGACCTGGCTCAAAAATACATTCATCTGGCGCCGGATACCATGTCGTTCAGTGATATTTTTACCCTGATTTTTATCAACAACCGGAACCTTGTACTGGAAACCCCCATTCAGGTGAAAAAAAGAAAAACCGGGAAGAGCAAGATTGGGATCAATACCGCTTTTCAAACCATCATGGAGATTATTAATATTGTCATACTATTTAACCCGATGAAAATATTTTTACCCCTCTCCCTGGTCTGCCTGTTTATCACGGCGCTGTGGGGGCTCCCCATTCTTTTCATGGGGCGGGGATTAAGCATCGGTAGTTTGCTGGGAGTAATTTTAGGGATTTTGCTATTTTTGCTTGGATTAATTGCCGAACAGTTGTCGCTGCTGAGGCGAAGCCAAAAATAAACGAAGATATTTCCACATGGTTTTCGTTAACGTGAAAGCTGGCCAGTTGGCCAACAGGTTAATCCATTTTTCCAATTTTATCGTAAACGCTGTTGAATACGATTATCGGCTTGTTTATCCTTGGTTTCAGGAATATTTCTCCTTTTTTGAGGCTGCTGCAATCAAATCTCTGAATCAGTATGGAATCCGTATCAGGATAACCCCTTTTCCGAATCTGGATAAGTTTATATTGTTAATTCTCAGGGTGATAAAGTTCCCGTTTTTAAATTCTTTTTTTCGGATTCCATGCATAGCCATCCATTCAACGCAGGAATTGGATAAAAAAGAGATGAAATACGATCTTAATGATAAAGAATTTATTGCAACTGCCAGAAAAAAGATGCTGTTTGTTAATGGTTGGGGATACCGCGACCCAGAGAACTTTGATAAATATGCTCCGCTGATCCGAAGTTTTTTTATCCCCAACAAAACTTTATCAGACGAAGTTGACCGCCTCATCGATCTTTGTAAGTCAAAAGGGGATACAATCATCGGGGTTCACATCCGTAAGGGGGATTATAAATCCTTTAAAGAGGGAAAATATTATTATTCCGAAGAAGTGTATGCTGAAAAAATGAAATCTCTTCAAAACTTGCTGAAAACCAGTAACAAGAATTGCGTTTTTCTCCTTTGTTCAAATGAACCGGTAACGACATCACCTTTTACAGGTTTATCCATCGTTGCCCAACAGCGTCATGCTGTCGTTGATCTGTACGCCCTTGCTAAATGCAATTATATCATAGGTCCTCCCAGCACTTATACCATCTGGTCTTCTTTTTTTGGGAACGTCCCGCTCTTTATGATGAATAGCGCCGAAAGCCAAATTTTTCTCCATGGATTCCGGGTCATGAAACAATTTTAATCTGACCCGACCATTTTTTGAAACAACGGAAAAATGTGGATGGGAAGGAAAATTCCGGGGATGAAGTACATCATCCGGTGATGGAGATTAAATGATAAACTGCCAGGGTTTTTCTGATAGAAAGACGGTGCAAAGCATACATCACTTTCCGGTTGTCGTAATGCTTATGGACTTCCAGTTGTTCGGCAAACAGTTTTCTCACATTCTGGGCGCTTTTTGAATTCTCCTGGATTCTGAAACAGGCCAGGTCATCGCGGGTTACAATGGGTTTGCCAGTCTGTGCAAAGCGGACCCAGAGGTCAAAATCCATTGCAAAATGGAGGCTGACTGACAGTTTTCCGACCTGGTTAAATAAATCCTTTTTAAAAAAAACGGAGGGCTGGGAAAGAAAATTCTCGAGCAGTAATGTATTGTAATTAAAACGACGTGACAACAGATTTTTATAGCATGTTATTGATTTCCTGATCTCCCGGTCCCGATCGTCAATCATTTTACAATTACCATAAAGCCAATGGTTATCAGGGAAAGCATCGAACAGGTTTTTAACCTTTTGGAGCGTTCCGGGTAAATAAATGTCATCGGAATTCAACCAGGCGACAATTTTTCCATGGGATGATCCAATCCCTTGATTTATTGCATCCGACTGCCCTCTATCTTTTTGTGATATCCATTTTATTTTTTCACCATATTTCTGTAACACTTCAAGGGTCCCGTCTGTTGAACCTCCATCCATAATGATGTACTCAAATGGAAAATCAACGACTTGGTTTAGAACACTTTGTATGGTGCGTTCAATATATTGCTTTTGATTCAAAGAGGGGGTAATGATGGTCATTGCAAGCGTTGGTTCCATGGAGGGGATATCGGGAAATCAATGTTAATTTAACGGGATGAACGGGGTATTTGATACCCATTGACAAGCGTGGTGTAAAATGTGATCGTTTTTTGGGATAGCATCCGGATATCGAACTTTTCCAATGCTGTTTTTCGTGCTTCCGTTGAAAGTTCACGGTATCTTCCGGTATCGTTTAGGACCCATTCAATACCTGTGGCAAGATCTTCCGGTTTGAAGGGTTCCGCCATATATCCGTTTTTTTTATGGGTAACAATATCGGTTAGTCCGCCTACAGGAAATGCCACGACAGGTACTCCGCATGATAGTGCTTCACTGGCCGTTTGACCGAAAACTTCCTGACGCGACGGCACCACCACAACATCCATGGCACTATACAATTCAGCCAGGGTCTCTTCGCTGCCAATATAGCCCATGAACCGGGTCGGAATCGGAATCCGGCCGGATATATTGGAATTGCCGGATCCGAAAACAACCAGCTCATAATCCTTGTTGATCAAATAATGGAGGGCATCTACCAATAAGTCAAACCCTTTAAGCATGTTTTGAACGCCGCGGATTCCCCCAAAAAGAATCAGTTTTTTATCTTTTGGTAAACCAAACCGCGTTTTTGACCTGGATTTTTCACCAGGATAAAAAACAGTTGTATCCAATCCGTTGGGTATTACCTCTACGTGGCGGGAACCTAAAAGGGGACTCTCCTTTACCCGGTCTGCAAGCCAATGGCTCGGAGTGATAATGGCCAAATGGTCAATCTTTGCGTACACCTTTTGTTTTCTTACGAAAACTTTATGGCTGAGGTCATTTAAGGAGTGAGAATGCAGTATGGGGCAGGAGCCGCATCCCTCTTTATATCGGAAACAATTTTCTACAGGATAGTGACAACCGCCGGTAAATGCCCAAAGGTCATGAAAAGTCCAAACCAAAGGTTTTTCAATTTTTGATAATGTTTCCAGTTTGGCCATCCCACCGGTAATCCAGTTCAGGTGAACAATGTCAGGATCGATCTGTTCAATGGCTTTTTGCACCCCGTCGGGTAGCAGTGAAGTGGAAAACAGGATCCGCTTTCTTGTTTGTAGTAAAGGAATGGCAAAATCAATGTACGGCCGCAGGAAATGAAATTTTTTTCCTGTTTTTCCACCGGGCGTGACGACTGTTGCATCGGTCGATCTCTTATCCTGGACTAAAAGCATGACATCAGCCCCCTGTTCTTTTAATCCGTTGAAAAGCCTTCCTGTGGCCCGTGCGGCGCCTCCCGTTTTTTCATAAGTGTTGACCAGTAAAATATGCATTTAAGGGTTCCTTTTTATTTTTTATCCCGGTCTTAAAAATTCTTCCCGGAGTTTGATAAGCAGTATAATAGATGGTCAATGCAAAATTTCTCTGAATTTCTGATAAAACAACGATGTTTTATGCATCCATCCAACCGGTAAGAACCGGTATCCGGCCGCAACGCACTTTAACCACTGGATGAATGAATAATGATAAGCCTGCTGCAGGTAATTCAACCGGTAAAAATCCTTCGCAATGATATAATGGTCTTTTGCCGTTTGAACCATTTTTCGGTTCGAAACCCCGGAGGTGTCAATAATTGCTATTGGGACAGAAAGCTGCAGAAATTTTTCACCTGCCGATTGTAACCGGAGCAACATATGATAATCTGCCCCATACGTAAAGTTCAGGTTAAACCCTGCAGAGCGGATCAAATGAGCTCTTATAAAAACAGATTGATGACAAAAAACCATTCCTTTCCATAAATCCGCAACTGATCCTGTAGTAATCCGTTTTTTAACCCCGGAATAGTCGGCTACAACATCACCGTAAACCATCCCGTATTCATGCAGGTCATTCGAAAAAACCCGGGAAATTGTATCTGTGGAAGCAAAGATATCTCCAGCATTCATGAAAATTATCCAATTTCCGGTTGCCTTTGCGAGGCCTTTATTCATTGCATCGTATGGGCCCTTGTCCGGCCCGGCGATAAAATTACAGATACGGTTTTCCATGTTGTGGATGGCTTCCAGGGTATCGTCGGACGAACCGCCATCAACCACAATCCACTCCAGCGGGGAATAATCAAGCAAGAGAACCGACGAAGCCGTTTTGTTAAACCCACTGGCATCGTTCTTTACAACTGTAATGATGGATATCTTTTCTTTGTACACACCCTGAATTGATACATGTAACTCAACAGAAACAAATGTATTAAAAATTCCTGTTTTTAATCAATCTATCTTCATTCAAAGGCATTGGGTGTGCTATTTCCATCTATTTTTGTATTTTTCCGCCACCAAACAGATAATTTAAGGTATCCCATGTCAAAAACACTGGTCATCATTTTAAACCACAACCTTCCTGATCTGACCAATTGGTTGTATTATTCTTTAAAAAAATTCCAGGATAGCACACACGACATCATGGTTATGGATAATGGGTCAAAGCCAAATCTGATCCCACCCTATACCCAAATCCGGCTGAAACAAAATGTTTATTGGGGAGGGGCGCTGAATGAAGCCTTCCTCATGGTCATCCGGAACCCGGACTACGATTCACTGATGTTCCTGAATAACGACATTGAAGTGACCCCGGAAATTTTTGTGAAATCGCTCCGGAACGAACTATTCCGGAATGATTTTGCCATTGTTTCCCCTTGTATCGCCGGGAAACCTCTTCCCTGGCGGCAAATGCAAAACTGGGGCAGCGCAACTCCCCGGGTGGTCAACTGGATCGATAACCCGGCTGTGTTGTTCCACCGGAAAATCATCGAAACCATCCGGGAATTCCCGCCCGAACTTTATATCGGATGGGGTCAGGAAATGATCTGTTATGATGTTTGTACTGAAAAAAATTGGAAAACAGCGGTATGCGACCACATTACCATACTCCATTATGGCAAGCAAACCCTATTGCAAAACCAACTCTTTTCTTCAAAGGAAACCCAAGAAGATCCTCTTAGCGAGGGGGGGAAAAACATCTCATGGGATGAGTTTAAAATGATGGCCATGAAAACCAGGGACGAATACTTCGAAAAACACCCGCTCAAACATGTTTCCTTTAACGACCATGTAAAATACGGGATAAATTATACTTTTCAACCCTGTAGTCCGGTACCTGTAAAAATGAATATCGGAAACGGTTTGGAAAAAATAAAAAAAGCGGTAATAAAACTATTTTCCTGATCCCTGCTTTTCCCGTTTACGGGTTAAAAAATCCATTGGTTTTTTGATCAGGGCAGAACCAACTTTCCACGATATCGAATTGTATACCGCTGTAAGTTGGCCCCTTATTTTAACATTTTCAGATTTCAGTAACCCGATCTGGTTTCTGAGCCTCTGTTGTTCTCTTTCAGAATTATCCCCAAGCAAGATGTTTTCCTTTCTTTTTTCTTCCAGGGATTGAAGAGAAACAGCGTTTTCCTTTTTCAGGCTGACAACCAGGTTTGTTAAATTCCCATTTTCAGCTATCTTAACGGCAACCTGTTCCTTTAAGAGGGCAAAACTTAGTTTCTGCTCCGCTAACGCAGTTCTCAGATTTTCATTTTCATGTTTCTGTTCCGCTAACGCTGTGTTTAAATTTTCATTTTCATGTTTCTGCCCCAGGAAATCCTTTCTTAATAAAGCATTCTCGTTTTTCTGTCCAACCAAACCTTCCTGCAAAATTTTAATATCATTTTTATGACCTTGCAATTTGTTCAGCAGGCCGGACTTGTCCTCTTTAAGTAAACTCAGTTCTTTCCGGATAACCGCTTCATTGGTTTTCATTCCATGCAGCTCGTCCTTTAACGTGTCCACCGTTTCCAGATGTGAAGACAATTCCTGTTTTATCCGGTCAACCTCATGAATCAATAAAGTATTGTTGCCGGTTAAAATTTGCTGTTGTTTAATAACACCTTCAAACTGTTCATGGAGGCGCTCTTTTTCTTTCTTCAGCGATACCAAACCGGCAGTCAGGCTTTCCGACGTTTCTTTTTGTTTTTGGTACGCTTCGCGTATCTGGCAAACATCTGTTTCGTTGGTCATTATTGTTTCATATTCGGGTAATAATTTTTCAAGCGAAAAATGGCCCTGACAATACTTTTTCCCAAATTTACCTTCCTCTTCAAAAAGGCCCCGATTGGAATACTTTTGTATGATGGCTACGGCGTCACGGACTGTTTTAAAGAAATATTTTTCCGGGTATAAAGCCCCTGCCCCTTCCCAGTTCCTGATAATGGGAACAGAAGCCGATGCCATCCCTTCGGCAACAGCCATGTGGAAAGATTCGAACTCACTGGTCGATAAAATGAACCCGATTTTTTGAAACCATTGTTGAACATCGGCTCCATGGGGGTCCATGATGACAGCTTCTTCCAACCCCATTGTTTTTATGGATTCATAAAACCGGGTATAATATTCCTGTTCTTCTGGTTTTCGCCATAACCAATCAACCTCTTCCGGCCGTTTCCCTTTGATGAATAGTTTGAACCGGTTGTCGGTTTTTCTGAGCTCCTGTAATATTTCAAGTCCCAGATGGGGCGATTTCCGCTTTGGGAGGATGCCCAGCAAACCAAGATGATACATGGCATCCGGTTCTTTTTTAAGGTTGTATGAGCGGGTATCGATTAAATTTGAAATGACGGTACACTTTGACTGAAGGCCCGGGAACAACCGGATAAATTTGTCCATCATAAACGGCCCTACGAAAATTGCCCGGTCAACCTTTTCCCATTCCGTTTCATTGAGGTATGTGGTTGAAAATTCCTGTAAATGGATCCGGGTGATCAATTTCTGACCTGGAAGTTTGTTGGCGGAAAACCACTTCAGGTTGCCCAGGCCCCATTCGCAAAAAACAATATCGAACCCGGGCAACGCTTTATATATTAAACTTGTGTCTTTTATAACATGTCCGGGATAGGTAAATATTTCAACAGAAACACTGTTTTTTGCTGAAAAATGATCAATAACATGGGTCAGAAACTTTAAATCATGCCCTTCAAACAGAATTTTTAATTTTTTCATTGATCAGGATACATTAAACAAAGTCCAATCATAACGTTAAAAATAGCAATAATTATTGTTGCAGGAAAAAAGCGGATCGAACTTTTCAATTCGCCCTTCTGAAAAACCTTATGGCCTTTTTCATGATGGTTGCTGCAAAACCGGGATGTTCCGGATGGTAATAAACACCAGGGTCCCATCTGAACAGTTTAACCCATTTTTCCTTGTCGTCCTTGCCCATTTTTGATGAGTTGATGTCACTCTCGCCCATATCCTGTATGGCAAGGTTGGGAAGAAAAACAAAACATCTATCCGGATATACGTTCTGAACGTGAAAAATGGCGCCTTCATCAATAGGCAAATCCATTTTTTCCGCATAATGGAGAATGGGCAGGAACATTTTCCGGTCAATGCCCACTGCATGGGAGGCCACACTGGATCCATAACAATGATAAAACAACCCTTTCACAGAAGTTATATAGGGTTCCCAGTTGTGTTGCATAGCCCCCAGCATAATTAATTTCCAATCTGTTGGCAATTCCCTGACGTGATGGTCAAACTCCTCATTAAAAGAACGATGGAGCAAGATGTCATCATCGAAAATCAGGATCCTGCGGTAATCTTTTTCAATGGCATCTTTTATTATTTTTATATAGGATAATGCATATCCCCAGGCCCCGGGGCTTTGGACCGCTTTGCGGTGCAATTTCGTTTCCATGAAATGGACCCGGGCCTTGTAATGGTGGTATTTCAGGAATTTGTCCTTATAATCGGAAAGAGGCTCAATTCCCCCGGGCAACGTTAACAGATCAGATGAAAAATAGCGTTCCCAGTCTGATTTTGCCGCTCCCCGGCTTCCATCAACAGCGCTGAAACGGCTGATTTTAAGGTTAAAATGCTTCGCTGTACGTTTGATTTTGCCCCAACGGTCAGGCCTTCGGTTTAAGTTCATAACCCACACTTTATCAAAATAGGTATTGAACGGATAGTCCCTGCTTTCTGCTTTTCCATTTTCTTCGGGCATAAAAAAACCCCGAATGAGAAAATCCCGGTAACCCCCAGGTTCAATATCGTCATTTATTCCCATCTCAGTGCCCTGGGACGAAACAAGCCAATCCCCCGGATGGTCACAACAAATTAAAGGGATTTGTTGTTCGCTACCGATTATGGAAAACCAAAAAGCAGATAACGAGGGTTGATAAAAATAATGACGCGAAACTTTAATGGTTGAACTATGGTAGGCCAGGGCCAGGTCGCTGATGATGCTGACGGGGGTTTCAGTAGCAATCCGTTTTCCCTCAGAAAGGACAACGGCCGAATCGTTAAAATTACGGAAGGGAAAATGGATCATATACCCTCCGGCGCCGATTACCGCTTTTCGTCCATGCCCCTCAATTTTCGAGATCATTGTCCCAACATAATCATTGGGATAGACCAATTGATCGGAACAAATAAAATGAAACCCCTCCAGGTCGTCAGTCCAGTAATATTTACCGCACTCCCCCAGGGCGCCAAAATCCTGTGACCGGGTAATATAGATTTTTTCATGATCAAGAAATCCAGGGACAACATCAAAGCCATTAAGAAAAACATGCAATGTGTCTACCTGCCCGACCAAACTTTCAATACACCGTTTCAAAGGCCCTGTCCGGTCCGGGTACCCGGTAAGGGTTGCATGAATGGTATCGCTCCCTGCAACACCCCCGGATTTCTTATATTTCTGTAAAAGTTCAACCTGGGAATTCATTTTTTTATTTTCATGGTTTGTTAACTTTTTGATAAAAATGACGGATGTCGTCCATCCAACGGAAATAATTGCGCACATTGAATATGGCGAAAATAATGTAGGATTTCCGGGCAAGGTACGAAAGATACCTGGGATTGTTCTGCTGGTTTGTTGGTAGCATCACCAACCGCCAACCAAAATAGACCGGGATAAAACAGATCAGGCTGAAATAAATTTTTAAAAATGGGAACGGTTGCTTCCGGATCACCATCCGGTAGAGGTCCAGAATATATTCGGCATTTCCCAACCCGATAAATAATTTTTTCGCATTGTCCCAGGTGATTCGTCCGGCCGGCATATAATGGTCAAGCCTTAGGGTTTCAATATACCATATCCGGTAACCTCCGGCAATAAATGCAAGACACAATTCAGTGTCTTCCCCGGCCATCATATTTTTTCCTGTCCGTCCATTGAGCTTAACGGAAAATCCCGCTTTCTGAAGTTTTTGAAAAACCGATTTCCTGAAAGAAAGTCCAGCCCCCCACAAAAACCCTTTTGAAACTGTGATATCTTCTGTTTTTCCCCCTTGTTTCCCAATAGCATAACAGTGCTCCACTGCATGAAACCAGGATGGGGGAGAAGACTCAAAAACTGCGGCGTTCTCACCACCACACATGGAAATATTGGAATTACAACAGAAAGTCTGGTATACTGTTTCGACCCAGTTATCCGCAATATGATTATCATCGTCAATAAATGAAATGAATTCAAAGGAGGCCTCCTCAATTCCTTTGATCCGTGCATGCGCTGTACCCCGGTGAAACGCTTTGGTTATTTTTAAAGGGATTTCCGAATGCCATGTGTTTTCCAGGACATGGATCGTATTGTCGGTGGAAGCATCGTCAACAACAACGACTTCCCAGGGAAAATGACTTTGAACCTGTTGTTTCTGAATATATTGCAGGGTTTTTTCAATCCGGTCGGCTCCATTGTACACGACAATGACCAAGCTAACCCCCAATGGATTTTCAGCTACGAAAGCCATGATTGGAAAAAATATTTTAACCGTAAATGATTGTACAGGAAAGGTTGTTGTAGAAAAGAGGCACAAAGCCACTTTATAACCTCTCTGGTCGGCGAATGCAACTTAACCAGCAATTCCCCCCGCTGCAAAAAAATCCTGCTTTTTACCTTGCGGTATTGCATTGGTGTTATCGAAGGCGATCCGTTTTTTTTCCGGCGTTCCATGGTACATTCAATTACCTTCAAATGAAAATCCTGGGCCGTTTTATAATTTTCAAATTGTGATAAGCCATAAGGGTTTTCGCGGTACAGATACAAAACCTCATCAATAAAGACCAAGGGGGCCACCTCTTCCAGTTTATAATATAAATCTTTGTCTTCTGCCGCGAGGTAGTGTCTTCCGATGCCCTCGGTTTTATTGTATGCCTGGCGTTTAAATGTTACGAAAGCCATTGCCTGGTCATACAGCAGATTGGTCCCCCTTGTCGGAATTGGTTTTACCCAATCGGCCCGGTGTGTTATTTTCAGTTTTGTGTCACAATAATAGAAGCGGGAATACACCAGTGAGCATGCCGGGTATTGTTGGTGGGCCTTGACCATCACTTCAATGGCATCGCTGGTGAGTGCATCATCGGGATCAAGAAACCCTGCAATTTCACCGGTCGAAAACGCAATACAATCGGCTTTTGTGGCGCCTACCCCTAATTTCGTGTTGTGTTTGAAAAGTTTGATGTTGATCCCGGCATCCATTAAACCCTCGACTACCGCTAAGGACCCATCGGTAGAACCATCGTCCACAATTACAATTTCCCAATTTTTATATGTTTGAAGGACAACACTTTGAATCGCCTCATGGAGAAAGCGTCCATTGTTGTAATTTGCCACCAACACCGAAAAATGGGCCATGTTTTTGGGGGTTGTTTTTATTTGGGACGAACCCGACCGGCAAAGATAAACAAATGATGGTCGTAGAAATAGTCAGGTTAAATCAACCAGTATTTTTACAATCCGAAGCGCTGCGTTCCCATCCCACATTTCCGGGATTGTTCCCTGTTTTTCTTTTCCTGAAAGGATTTCACCAACTTTTCGGGCAACCACCGGGAGGTCAGTCCCACACAATTGGTTGGTGCCAACTTCGATGGTAACCGGACGTTCGGTGTTTTCCCTCACTGTAAGGCACTGGACCCCCAAAAAAGTCGTTTCCTCCTGGATCCCGCCGCTGTCGGTCACCACCACTTTTGAATATCGCGTCAGTGCCTGAAAATCGAGATAGCCCAAAGGTTCCAGTAAGATAACAGAGGGGACAAGATCCCCCATCAGCCCGAACTCCTTTAGATTTTTCCTGGTTCTTGGGTGGATGGGAAAAACAACCGGAAGTTCAATGGCGGTATTGTTAAGAAAACGGACCAATGAAGCAAGGCTCTCTCCATCATCCACGTTCGATGGACGATGAAAGGTGACCAGGATATATCTGCCGGGTTCCAGGCCAAGACGGGCCAAAACATCGGATGCGGCAATTTTCTGGTCTAAGTACACCAGGGTATCGATCATCACATTGCCTGTAAAAAAGATTTTTGTTTCAGGAACACCCTCTTTCTGCAGGTTTTCCATTCCACTTTTTTCGGTGACAAATAAATAGTCGGCAATGGCATCCGTTACCAACCGGTTGATCTCTTCCGGCATCGAACGGTCACCGCTGCGCAGGCCGGCTTCAACATGGGCAACCTTAATGCCAAGTTTTACGGCTGCCAAAGCGCAGGCCATGGTCGAATTTACGTCCCCGACCACTAAGACCAAATCTGGTTTTTCAGTAACCAGGATTTTTTCGAATTCGATCATGATCCGGCCGGTTATTTCGGCGTGCGTGCCATTGTTGATCCCTAGAAAAAAATCAGGTATGGGCATTCCCAGCTCCTGGAAAAAAACTTCCGACATGGTGGCATCCGAATGCTGTCCGGTATGGCACAACAGTGAATCGATCCGGTCCCCAAATGTTGCCAATGCCCTGCAAATCGGGGCAACTTTAATAAAATTGGGACGGGTGCCTACAACACTGATAATTTTGCGTTTTTTCATGTGATAATATTTATTTTTTTTCAAATCGGTCACATGCCTGCCTGTCGGCAGACAGGAAATACCCATAAAATAACATTCAGGGTTGGGATGAACCTGGTACGTATGGATATTTCATTTCAATTAATTTCAGTGCTAAATATTTATATTACCGGTTGGGCTTCCATCGGGCGGGAACATGCTGATGTACCAACGTTTTTCTCTTTACTGAATCGAGACAGGACTGCAATAATAAATATTTTTCAACGATTTCAGCTTCATCGGGTGGTAAAAAACCGGGAATTCCAATAAATATCCGTGTAACAAAATCACATTTCTTCCCTTTCCCCTGAAATATCAGCACTGGGTTTTCGGCCATTTTATTAAACGATGGGAAATACCATCCTTGAAGCGGTTTATTGCTCCCCTGAATAATTTTATGTTTCTTTACGTTGCTCTCTATGATCAGGTAATAGGGGTGGTTTGGCCATTGGACTAAAAATTTTCCCTGTTTTTTTGTTATCGTTGCATTGGGGGCAAGATGGAAAAGCTGGTTAAAAGTATGTTTTTCTTTTGAATCAATGATATCCCTGATAATCATGGTATGCTCCACTGGAAAAAAAAATTGTCTGTATGTTTCAATCCCGAGATACCGATAATGGGCATGTGTCATTTCAACCCCGCCGGTAAAGTTGCCTGTGGAATCTGAACCCAGGGAGTATCTTGAGATTCCTGACAATCCCGTGTTGCTGGAATTGACTGAATCCCTGGTCTGGGCCACCGTGATTACATTGTGGGCCCGGGGCGATCTGTAATAGGAATATACCGGCGATTTGGCATAGGAATACAATCCGGGGTCAATCAGCAACTCCACCGAGTCAACATGGATAATAAAAGATGTTTCATCCTGCTGATAATGCGAAAAACTGAAAAAATCAGATTGGGCTACGATATTGATTTTTTGGATTGTGTCATATACATACATCCAGCCGCTCAGGGGGAACAATTTGCATTTTTGCGAACTGGAAACCAGTTGATTGTTTGTGTCTGAAACAAATGCAGATTTCGGAGCATCGATGAATTTTCCAACCGGAGAGGCCCTTTCACTCTGGGTCATGGGCCACGAACAATCCCCAACCGGAAAAGAATTCCCAAGCAGTTCTATGTACCGGGTATATTCTAAGGCTTTTTTGTGAAGTTCTTTTATGGAAACAGGGACCGGTATATTACACTGAACAGCCATTTGGACCAGCGAGGTTAAGGTAGAACTAAAGTCTTTATGATAACAGGGCGAATGCTCTTTATGTACCCCCTCGCTGGTATAAACAAACCGGTATTGTTCAAAAACCCGGTGAAAGGCCAGTCTGATAAATTCATCCTGCTTTAAAAAAAACGGCAAACCTCTGAGCGCAGTGATTAATTTTTCATCAAAAATGATGGCATGATTATGCCAGCAAAGATATTTCTCTAAGGAGGAAATAAAGAAAATATGGTTCAGTACCGAAAGAAGCAACCTGGATTTGAATGGTTGATAGGAGAAGCCTCTTTGATTCATGACAACCAACGCCCGCTGCAATACCACCAACCTTTCGGCAACGGCATGGTCGTCGTAGGCAAAACGCTCGTTGGTGGCCGGATAGGTCAAATGCGACAAAATCCAGTCGTTGATAACACAAAAGGCTCCATTGACCGAATCGGGGTTGGTACTTTGTAAATAGGAATTGAGCCAGGTCAACGACTGAAACCACAACCGCCACGAGGGATCCGGGTTTACTGTGTCAGACCAGTCGATGGGAAATTTTATCGGAAATGCTTTGTCGGAAATGTTTTTTTGTTTGAAGACGGGCAGGATTTTCAACATGGAAGAGTCGGGCAGGATACTCCCTCCACTTGCAGCCTTGCGAAGGAAACCGGGGGCATAATATATATCCAGGATGGCGGTATCGTTGTTTTTGATCCAGTCAAAGGAAGCCAGAAATAAGGGGTAATATATCAAATCTGCTTGTTGGGCAAATTTCTTCACCTTTGTGTCTGGAATAAAAATATCCTGGCTGAAAGAAGATGGAATGCGTACAAGGAAAACGAGAAGCAGGCAAGAAATAATCAACCACTTCAAGGGTAGGCAAGTTTTGATCATTTTTCAGGTTTATATGGTTCCCATGGTCAAAAGATGTTTTAAGGCTCTTTCTGCTTATCCGTTTGGTGCCAGGAATAAAAATCTCAGACAAAGATCCCGCTTAAAATTTAAAATATACCTTAAATCCGCGACGAAGTTATGAACAAAAGCCGTCAAAACATTGTGT
>DYSO01000270.1 GCA_020718225.1 Draconibacterium orientale
CAGATAATCATTGTTTGCCAGATCGAACAGCATCTGAATATCATTCGTATAATTGCCATCACCGTTGGCATCAACGCTGTATCCGATCTGATGTCCGTAATTCGCATACTTTGTTACAGCCCTTATACCGGTTAAGGGATTTGTTACAGTAGATGTAAAGAAACTGTCCGAAGAGTCGCTGACTCTTACCAAGTTTTCCCATCCGTACAGGCGATCCAGAATTCCGCCCAATCCCTCCAACCCCACATTCTGTGAATAATAAGGATCATCATCGCTTGCTCTCTCCGCGCCTATTATGGTATCGGACATTGCATTTCCGACCATCAGCAGAGAAATCGCCATTGCCAACACAAGTAAAATAACCAATCTTTTCATAAATACCTCCTTAAAATTGAACGCCTCAAAAAAATTCGGTTGTTCATCAAAAGCCCTTTTAAAAACCCGTTACTATATTAATATGCGCCGTTTCGGAATTTGTGACATCTTTTTCAAAATTTTTTCAAAAAAGATTTGCGCTGTCATTTCCCATTACCATATTAATATGTGCCGTTTTGAAGATTGTGACAAAAAAAATAAAAAAAAACGGGCTGCCTCAACTTTTTCAAGTTTAAGGCAACCCGGCTGTCTTAATAAGATCCGTGGCTTTCCGTCCCCACCTCACAATGGGTTTGGCTTTTTCGTCCGAATTATTTGCGGAATTTTTTCTTCAAACCAACCATTCCGACCAATCCCAAGCCTAATAAAATCATCGTAGCAGGTTCGGGAGCATCTCCTCCCGTAGGTGGTTTGGCAGGATCAAGAATTTCCAGAACAACGTCATTGAAATCCCAGTCAGATACTCTTACGGAATTGTATGCCCAGTTGTCTTCCCATGCAAGAACATAGTTTCCGATCTTGTTATCTGCATAACCCGTATTTCCTTTGATTCTGTATGTTACCATGTGATCCCGTAAATCGGAATTGAGAGAAGCATCGCTGCTCCACATCGGCGCGTTGATGGTACCGACATCACCGGAACCTGAATTGTACGGATCAAGGAACAGAACCACTTTGGCATCGCCTGTCAGGTTGAAAGGCGTGAAAGAACCCGCGGTGCTTTCAAAATTGCTGGTCAGTCTGCCCTGCAGATAATCATTGTTTGCCA
>DYSO01000159.1 GCA_020718225.1 Draconibacterium orientale
TTTGCAGAAGTTGATAAAATGTATAAAGATTATCAGGCACAATCGGTCTTACTTCCCGAGGATATGAAGAAAACAAAGGAACAGGAGATCGTGGATAAAGAAAAAGAGGCGAAAAACCTGCAGCGTACCCGTTTTGGAAAAGATGGCGACTTATATAAAAAACGCCAGGAATTGGTTAAACCGATACAGGAAAAAATTTACAATGCCATTCAGGAGATTGCCACAAACAATAACTATGCGATCATTTTTGACAAAGGCGGAAGCCTGACCATGATGTATGCAAACCCCAAATACGATATCAGCGATGAGGTGCTCGATAATCTTGGGGCCAGTCTGAGTGGCAGAAAAACCAAATCCAAGGCCACTTCCGGTACCGGGGTTTCAGGTGGATCCAGTGGAACAAAGCCTCCTGCGACAAAATCTTCAGGGACCAAACCTGCTGGGACCGACACCAAACCGCCGCGGAGCGAACCAGTTAAACCCAGTAAATAGCAGTACGGGTTGAGAACCTGTTGCGTATTATTTTTTTTTGTATTTTTGCACCACCCAATTGTAGTATAAACCTTTTAATTATTGAAAATGAAAAATTTAGTGAAGATTTTTATCGTCGTTACCGTAATTTTTGGTTGCTCTTTTATTTCATCTGCCCAGAACCCGGTCAAGATCGGGCATATTGATTTTAATACTTTATTGGCTGCCATGCCTGGGATCGATTCTGTAAAAATCAAATTACAAAATTATCAGCAGAGTCTGACAGACCAGATGGATGCCATGAAATCAGAATTTGAAAACAAGTATATGGATTATCAATCTCAGGCTTCCGGTATGTCGGATCTGATCAAACAAACCAAAGAAAAAGAGCTTTCTGATCTTCAGGCAAGAATTGATGCTTTCCAACAAAAAGCCAATCAGGATTTACAAGCCAAACAGCAGGAATTGGTTGCTCCTTTTATCGAGAAGGCAAAAATAGCCATTCAGGAAGTTGCCAAAGAGCATAAATACACCTATGTATTAAATTCCATCGAAGATGTTGTTATTTATAAAGAGGGATCGGACGACATCATGCCCCTGGTTAAAAAGAAACTGAACATGCAATAAGAATTTATAATTTTATTGTTGGCCGGTACCTGTTAAAAGTACCGGCTTTTTTATTGTTTTTTTTTAAATTTGAAGATCAATTAAAACTGCATCAATGAAAAATCAGTTAAACCGTCGTGATTTTATTAAAACGGTAGCTGCTACCGGGGTTGGCCTTGTGATTGGCGATGATCTTCTGGCGGCATTGAACCATGATGTGCACTCTGGCCCATTCCGTTTTGGTGTTGCCGGGGCCCCCATGGAAAAAGTCAGGATCGGGTACGTCGGTGTGGGTGGGATGGGTACCGCTCATGTCGAAAACCTTCTCAAGATAGAAGGAGCTGAAATTGTGGCCGTTTGTGATATTGTTGAAAGTCGTGTTAAAAGGGCCCAGGATATGGTCGAAAAAGCTGGTTTTAAACGTCCGGATGGTTATTCAAAGAATGATTTCGACTGGCAACATGTGTGTGAAAGGCCGGATATCGATCTTGTTTATTCAGCTACGCCATGGCAATGGCATGTGCCTGTTTCCCTTGCTGCCATGCGAAGCGGAAAACATGCTGTGACAGAAGTGCCTGCTGCATTGACCCTGGATGAATGCTGGGAACTGGTTGAGGCTGCCGAAGAGACAGGAAAGTATTGTATCATGATGGAGAATTGCAACTACGATAAAGTTGAGATGATGATCCTGAACATGGTGAAAAAAGGGATGTTTGGAGAACTATTACATGCGGAATGTGGTTATTTGCATGATCTTCGTGCAGTAAAGTATGACATGGAAGGGGAAGGGGTCTGGCGCCGCGATTTCTCCATGCACCGTAACGGGGACCTTTATCCGACCCATGGATTGGGCCCCATCATGCAATGTATGGATATCAACCGTGGTAATTATTTTGATTATCTGGTCTCCTTTGGTACCAAGACCAGGGGGTTGCATGAATATGCCGTAAACAGATTTGGCGCCGGCGCTCCTGAAGCGGGCGAAAAGTTTACCCTCAGTGATATTGTTACCACAGTAATCCGTACGATGAATGGCGAAACCATTGTTGTGACCCATGATACCAGTTCACCCAGGCCTTATAGCAGGGATATCATGGTACAGGGCACCCATGGGTTGGTCCGTAAATATCCAGAACCCAAAATATATATCGAAGGGGTCAGTCAAACAGATGATAAATGGGAACCCATCAATGAATATCTGAAAAAATACCAGCATCCGGTTTGGGTCGAATTAGAGGGTGCAAGCGCCGGGGCTGGCCATGGCGGTATGGATTTTATTGAAGATTACCGCCTGATAAATGCACTTCTCAAAGGTGAAACACCCGATATGGATGTTTATGATGCGGTAGCCATGAGCGTTGTAACTCCTTTGAGCGAACTTTCAATTGCCCGGGAGGGTAAACCTGTCAAATTCCCTGATTTTACCCGTGGGATGTGGAAAAAACCCAGGGAACTCCCGGTGATGCGGGTTTAAAATTACCCAAATCAGTTTGACACGCACTGGTTTTTACCTGACTTTTTACTTGGTCATGATTTGTTTTCCTGAGATCAAAAACCGATAAGCCTGAAAAAATGGGTTCCCCATGCCGGTAAACTTATATATAATCCGGGATTTACCATCTCATCGCCAGTACGGTCGAATGAATTTCCCGACAGGGGATCGGCCAATCTCCAGTTCTGCCCTTTCAGGAAGTTCCACGGAATTGGGAGCCGTCCCATAGCGATTGCATCGCTCATATTTATTACAACCAGATATTGTTCTTCATCGGAGGACCATCCCCAGGCCAGCAGGTTTTGAAAACTTGAATTATCGGGCCATCCCGAAAGCTCAAACAATTGCCATTGTCCATCGTGAAAGAGTTGCTGTTTGATGGTTGCCAGAAGTTTTGAATAGAAACCGTGGATGCATAAATCGGGAGTTTCATCAGGACGGCGGTGTAAAAAAACCGGCAGTTTAATTTTCCGGCCATGGAACTGGCCTTCATGAAACAATCTTGCACCCGGAAGTGTGGCGCTGGCAAGGGCCAGCATTTGTTCTTTCTCCAGTGAAAAAATTGCCGCTGCTCTTGGTTCATCGTGGTTTTCGATAAAACGTACCAGTTTGGACTGATATCCTGTATCTGCTGTAAGATGTAACCGGACCAATTCCCTTTCGTTTCTCTCAAGGCGGTCGTAAAGCCGTTTATCGTAGCAGTAATCGAAGCCCTGTTGCATGAGTTCCCATTCGAGGTCCCAGTAAGATTCAGCAATGAAGATAAAGTCGTTGTTGGTTCGTTTAACAGCCGGGATCAGCTCTTCCCAGTAATCTGTTATCGGAACAGATCCGGCCCGGGGTCCCCAGGTTTGGGCAACAACTTTATTCAGCATCAGCATGGCCATATCGCAACGGACCCCATCACATTGACCGGCAATCCGGGTTGCTGTTTCGATTGCCTCTTCACGCAATCCGGGATTGAAAGCATTGACCTGTAATACATCCTCCCAGGCAGGGTAATACGGATCTTTTCCACAGGCAAAAATATTCGAATCGATCTGAACAAAAGTTACCGGGTCGTTTTGCAGCTCTTGTTGATTTCCCCTGATAAAATAGTCAGGGAATTCTTCTACCCAGGGATGGTCATGGGCTACATGGTTGGGGACAAAATCGAGGATAAGTTTGATCTCCCGTTCGGCCAATTTTTTTCGGGCGATGGCGAGGCCTTCGGGGCCACCCAATTTCTGATCGACAATGTACCGGCGGATACAGTAAGGTGACCCGACGTTATCGGCAAATGAAAAATCGGGTAATGCTCGTTGGAAATCGGCAAGGTTCCCGGCATTTTGATTTGATATGGCGATGCCGCGAGGACTTCTTTCCCAAACGCCCATGAGCCAGACTGCATCCATTTTCAGGTTGGCCAGTTCATCCCAGACGGAATCCGGAACATCAGCCAGGGTGATGGGAAGAACATAACGTTGGCCGATTTCTTCCAACCAAACCCAGGTGTTGATCTCATAGATGACCGGATTTTTTTTCCAGGACTTCATATCGGGTTGTTTTTAAGATTTGTCTGATGTCCACCGGGCCAGATGTTCCTGAATAAAATCAATCACAATCCGGTGTTCCTCTTTTCCGTTACCTGAAATGAACATGGGTTCCCCAAAGGCAAAATGGATGGGTTTCCTCCGGTCGAGCGGCCCTAAATAACCTGTAAATTTTCCGTTTCCCCAAAAATCGGTTTTAATGGCCACCGGGATAATTTGCACTCCTGCCCTGGAAGCCAGTTTTGAGCCGAGCGTATTGAATTCTGACGGCTGAAAGTGGATCATACGGGTACTTTGGGGAAAAACGATGATGGATATCCCTTTTTGTAATAATTCAAACCCTTGATTCATAACAATCTGGAAGTCTTCTCTAGGGTTTGACCGGCTCAGGACAATGGGTTGGCGCGACCGCATCACGGCCCCGAATGCCCAATGGCGTACCAATTCATCCTTAACAATGAAAGTAACATCTTTTATTGGTTGAATGATCCCGGGGAAAATCATGGTTTCCAGGGTACTCATATGGTTGCTCAGTATAATGACTGGTCCCCGGCTGTTCCTGACGTGATCAAGCCCTGTGATGTGAAACCTGCCACCGCACCGTTCGATGTTGGTGAAAATTTCATGGGATGAATCAATCCAATGCTGCGTATCATAGATACCGTGTAATGCCTCCCTGCGGGTCCTTAAAATAATTTTACCGAAAAGGGACATGAAAACCAGCCGGGAATCAATCATTAAGCGGTCAAGCAGATACCGTGGAGCATGCTCAGGAGTATGGTACTCATTCTGTGAAAAAATTTCCTTTCGCACGTATCAGAAATTGTTTGATATGGAGTAACAAATATCGCAATTTTCTGATAACGATATCATCTTTTTTGATTGCAAGGTTATGCGATCAGAACAGTATCCCGATTTTAAATATGGAGTACATCATTTGCTGAAGCCGCTTATCGTTGTTGTACATGGATGGGAAGAAATTAGCAAAGGAAAGGGTGTACTGATAACTGAGCGACATTCCAAATGAACTTGTTATCCATATATCCAAATCCAGCCCAAAGTTAAAACTTCCATTTCCCAGGTAAAATTTGCTGTTCTGTATGGAGGTGGTCCCTGTTGGATAAATGCTGTCGTACTTTTCTTCATAAAAAGTGGGGTTATATCCAACTGTAATAAATGGTTTCGGGTTAAAACGCGCCATTCTCAGAATGTTACCGGAGATTCCGATATCAAATGCAGGCATAAGATATCTTTTGTATGTAAACTTAATATCCGGATCGGTGCCTTCATTTAAATCCTGAATGAGATTAAAGCTAAACTGGTATTTGCAAAAGACAACTGAATAATATTTACTGCTGCCCGCGTTTCCGATACTTAACCCTAAATTTTTCTTGAAACCTTCAAATCCAAACGGAAGACAAACGCTAAACCTGACGGGGCGTTCCTTGTCAATGGAAGCCATGAAGAATATGGATGATCCTTCGGAGCCAAAACCGGAACCACCACTACCTCCGGAGGTGGACGACGACCGTCCGCCAACAGCCTGCTTGAGTAAAACCGGCGATTTTCCGGTTGTCAGGTAGGTGTTAAACTCTTCGATCCTGTTTTCACGGTTGTGGATTGCTGACATTGAGTTTTTAAAGGAAGCAGCGTAATCTTCGCAGTTTATTTCTTTCAGGTTCACCTGTTTACGCAGGAAATCCAGTGGGCCTTTCATGGTTAATAAGGATGGTTTGAAAATACCAGCTTTGAAGTCAGCATCCCGGAAATACTGTTTAAAAGTCATAAATATGGAGTTTGATTCCTCTTCCATATTTTTTAAACAATAAAATCTTGATTGCATAAAAAAATAGGCAGCCCGGAAGTAATAGGCCTCAATATAGTCTTTATCGAGGGTAGAGGCCTCCAGCAATAGATTGTTGATGCTGTTATAGATGGATTCTCTGGTACCCAGGTCTTCGGTAGCGGCCGATTTACAACCCATCAGCGCGCCATCGCAAACTTTCTTATAAGCATCTATGTTGGTGGATCCATAGTAATTTGGATTTGCTGAAGTGTAATTTTTAACCTGTTCAAAGGCATCTCTTGCAAAACCGATATTTTTAATTTCGGCAGGATTTTCAAAACCCAGTACATTCTTTTTTGCATGAACGGTTCCTATCACTTTTCCCTGCATGTTGATGGCCGGGCCCCCAAAACCGGCAGCATTAACAAGCGCTGTGGTTTGAATGGTACTATCTCCTGATTCGCTGCCCACCAGGCCCCAGGTTACTTTTAAAGACCCGGTAGTTTGATTCCCACCGGAATAACCGAAGATCAATGTTTCATCGCCCATATGAATGCTGGTTGGATCGGCAAACTCGAGCGGTTTCAGGTTACAGTCAATGGCCTTGATAATGGCAACATCCGTTACTGAATCCGACCAGATAACCGTTCCATAATATGGAGTATTCCCATCGTGGGAATATACCATAAACCCATTGATGTTCTTTACCAAGCTGTAGCTGGTCATAATCATGCTCCCATCTCCGACTACATAACCGGTTCCGTTATTAAGGAACGCTTTATAAATAACTTATAACAGTTTTGGTTTAAATGAATAATTC
>DYSO01000160.1 GCA_020718225.1 Draconibacterium orientale
GTTGTGGCTTGTCCGCGTTAGGAATGAGGAATTAATTAAAAAATTTATAATGGATAGGATTTTAAAGGAGTTTATAAGTAAGACCGAGGCGAAGGCTTCAAGCCTGTTTCAAAAGGATTTTTTACTGACATGGGAGAAATCGCAGGAAGAGCTGGAAACACTGCTGATGCTGGCTGAAGTTGTAAAGTATTTGCGCGATCGTAATATTTCCGTTCGCTGTTTTGATTCCGGTTTGGCCATTTCGCAGTTTCGTGATAATTCGACCCGTACCCGTTTTTCCTTTGCCTCTGCAGCCAATTTGTTAGGATTGGCAGTACAGGATCTCGATGAGGGAAAATCTCAGGTTGCCCATGGCGAGACGGTTCGTGAAACTTCGGCAATGATCTCTTTTCTGAGCGACATCATCGGAATCCGCGACGACATGTTCCTGGGCGCTGGCAATGCGTACATGCGTGAAGTGGGAATCGCCCTGGATGAGGCATACGCAGATGGTGTATTGCCACAGCGGCCGGGAATCATCAACCTGCAGTGCGATATCGACCATCCCACCCAATCCATGGCCGACCTTCTGCATTTAAAACAGGTTTTTGGTTCCCTGGAAAACCTTCGTGGTAAAAAGATCGCCATGACCTGGGCATATTCCCCGAGTTATGGAAAACCCTTATCTGTTCCCCAGGGTATTATCGGATTGATGACCCGCTTTGGCATGCAGGTTGACCTTGCTTATCCCGAAGGTTACGGCCTTATTCCCGAAGTCACAGAGCTGGCCGGGAAGCAGGCTGAAACGTGTGGAGGTAGTTTCCGGGTGGTAAATTCAATGGAAGAAGCATTTACCGGGGCCGACATCGTTTATCCTAAAAGCTGGGCGCCTTTTCATGTCATGCAGCAGCGGACAGATCTGCTCCGCAACAATAATCATGCAGGTCTAAAGGACCTCGAGAAAGAATGTCTTGCCAACAATGCCCGGTTCAAAGACTGGGAATGTACGGAAGAAAAAATGAAGCTGACCAAAGAGGGCAAAGCCCTCTATATGCATTGCCTCCCTGCCGACATATCAGGCGTTTCCTGCAAGGAAGGCGAAGTGGCGGCTTCGGTTTTTGAACGTTACCGGGTTCCTCTTTATAAGCAGGCAGGATTTAAGCCCTATATCATCGCCGCCATGATACTGGCAAACCGGTTCGAAAATCCTGCAGCAGCGATGCGCAACATAGAGCATCGGGGAAGGAACAGGATTATATGATTTACGATATACGATTTACGATTTACGATTTACGATATACGATTTACGATTGAGGATTTTAGGTTTTTCGTATTAACTTTGAGTGTTATTTCACCTAAAAAATTAATACGATGAAAAAAGAGACGATTTTCACACTTGTTTTTTTCTTGTCATGTAGCCTTCTGTTTTCGCAAAACCCGGAAGAAATTGTTTTTGCAAAACAGGTCATTGATCCGACGAACCCGGTAGAGCTGACCCGTCAGTTCACCAGCGGGGATGCAATTTATGCGGTTGCTTTTTTTGCAAACACCCTACAGGAGATTGCCGAGGCCGAACCTACATCAAAAGTACAGGCCGAAGTGTTTGTATATGCAATCAGGCCCCCTTTGTATTCTTATCAGGAACCTTATGAGGAGCAACTGACTTTCAGTAATTTCTGGATTTCGGGAAAGGCGCTCCAGAATAAATATCTGATTATCGACATTGCCCCCGGTACCAGTGCAACCTCTGCGTATGGTGACCCGGAGATGTTGTATAAAAAATTCGGTCAGGAATTTGACGGACCGGTTAAATATGCGGCAAGCCTTTCCAAACTGAAACCTGGTGACAATAAACTGAAGATTGTCGTGAGGTGCCATTATAAAGATGTTGCCCAGGGCGAATTTACATTGACCGGGACTGATTTCGGTTTTTATAAAAAACTGTCAAGTGAATTAAATCTTGCAGCCGCTAAAATAGATATAAAAAATGCAGTATTGCCCAAGGCTGAAATGGAAAACGAATCCCTTAAATTGAAAATGATCACTGCTTTAAAGAATTCTCAAACTTTCAAAGATAGAATGCAGGGCGATGTGCTCCGGCTTGTGATCGTGGATCCTGACTGGACCATCAGGCGCAATGAACTTACCGGGATAATTTTGCACCGGTACATCCGCGCTGCTGCTGCAATTAAGGATAAGGATGGGAACTGTGCCCTTTACAATCTGATTTCTTTTCGGGAAGAATATGTAGGCGGTAAATTCCAGCCGCTGAAATTTGATGGTGTGAGCGACAAGATTCCGATGGATTGTGCAAATGTCAATAAGTAAAAATCATCCAGGAACGATTTTTCCGTTCAATAGTACCATATGTGCTTTACCCCTGACAGCAAAACCGTCGTAAATATCTGAATCGCAATTCTGAACGTGATTCTGAACAGTGATGTTCCCCTTGTATTCAGGGTCCCATATAACGATATCGGCATCAAATCCCGGGAGGAGTTTCCCTTTTTGGCCGCCTGATCCGAAGATTTCAGCCGGTCGCGTTGAAATCAGATTGACCCACTGGCTGAGTGATATTTTATGTGTCAATACGCCGTAAGTATATAAGAGCGCCGGACGATGTTCGATTCCGCCCGCTCCATTTGGGATTTTCGTAAAATCGTTGATTCCGATATCTTTCTGGCCCTTTAAATGAAACGGGCAATGATCGGTGGAAACCACATCGAAAGTACCATCTGCCAATCCTTCCCATAGTCGTTGCTGATCATCGGGCGTTCTGAGGGGAGGCGAAATAATAAAAGGCAGGACTTCCCGGTTTTCGTGTGTTTCATCATATACCCGATCATTCAGCAGCAGATACTGGGTACAGGTTTCCCCGAAGATTTCAATCCCTTTCCGTTTCGCGGCGGCAATGGCATCGGCCCCGCCGCGGGTGGAGGTGTGGACGATATAGACCGGGCAACCGGTTTGTTCCGATAAATGGATGACTTCCTGAATGGCTGTTATTTCCGCCTCCGGTGGACGTGACAGTGCGTGATAGTATGCGCCTGTTTTTCCTTCGGTTAAAAAAACCTGCTGAAGGCGGCTGATCAAATTCCCCTCTTCGCAGTGTACCATCACCAATCCACCGCCGGGACCAACGATCTGCATAAGTTCCCTGAGTTCCTTATATCCGATCCCAATGGTCTCGCGGTAAGCCAGATAGGCTTTAAACGACCGGATACCCTCTTTTTCAATGCAGGGAATTATTTCAGCGGCAATTTTTGGGTTCCATTCACTTATTCCCATATGCAATCCAAATCCGGTCAGGCTCTCTTTTGCCTCTGCCCTGCGTAAATTCAATGCCTCCATGAGGGATTGTCCTTTCCGGGGGGTGACAAAATCCATGAAATAGGTTGTGCCACCCGCCAATGCAGCCCTGCTTCCCGATCTGAAATCGTCGCTGGAATTGCCGGCAGGGGTAGGTAAAGCCAGGTGAACATGGGGATCAAATCCGCCGGGGAGCACATATTTCCCTTTTGCATCAATAATCCGGAACTCCTTTTCAGATTCGATGTTCCATTCTCCCGGGGGAATAATTTTTCCATCTTGTATTGCAAGATCACCGCTTCTCACTGAATCCGGGCCAACCAGGATGCCGTTTTTTATTATTATTGTATTCATAGCAACCTGCCGGAGGCTTTACTTATTCATGAGGGACCACAAACGAAAGGTCCGTTTCCGTGATATTTCGAGAAGCTTGTTTTCGTCGAGGGTGGTCAGGCGCCGGTTTTCCACAATCAATTTTCCGTTTGAGACCACATGGGTGATTTGTCTTGAATCCAATCCAAAGAGGAAATGACCGAAAAAGTTACCGGTGTTGAATGGAGTTGGGGTATCGTAATCAAAGACGATCAGATTGTTGTCCCCATCGCCTGAAAATTTATTGAATGCAAGGTAGTTATGAACATTTCTGAACCTGCGGTATGTCTCCTGGTAAGTGATGGCGTCGAAATTGTGGCCGGCAAAAAAGGCAGATTTGGCGCTGCGCAGCATATCGCTGTGCATACCGTCGGTCCCTAACATAATCCGTTGCCCGAGACCGTTGGAGTTGAAAAAACCGACGGAGTTGTTCAGATTGCTTTCCATATTTTGGACCACCCAGGCAGGCGCATTTTCAACCAGGCTGCGTTCGTGGACATCCAGGTGAAGACAATGGGCCAGGATGGTTTTTGGGAATTGCAAAACCCCGTATTCCGACAGTCGTTCGACGACCCTTTGATGATGGTGTTCAATGCATTGTTGTTCATCCGATTGGTCTTCTGCAACATGAATATGAATTCCGGAATTTGTCTGACAGGCCAGGGCGACAGCATTTTTCAGCGTTTTGTCTCCCACGGTAAAGGAGGCATGCAAACCAACAAGACCCTGGTTTTTCGACAGATAGGATGCTGTTTCGTGCAGACCTTTCTGAGCGGTATCAGCCCCGTCGCGATCTGAGATTTCATAGCAAAGCAGATGTCCCACTCCGACCTCATCAAAGGCTTGCGCGATGGTTTCAAGACTCCCATCGATCGCGTTGGGCGAAGCGTGGTGATCGATGACGAAGGTCACTCCGTTTTTTGCGCACGCAATGGCCGTGACCAGTGCGCTCAACCGGATTAGTTCCAGGTCAAGCGCTTTGTCGAGGTTCCACCAGATAAATTGAAGGATCTCTTGAAAATTTTCAGGATTTTTCTTTGGCGCCGGCATTCCCCGTGCCAATGCGGAATAGGCGTGATGATGCCCGTTGGCAAACGATTTTGTGATGAATTTCCCGGAGCAGTCAATAATTCGCGGAGTTTCCGGCGCTGGGGATTCCACTCTTCCTTCGGGAGAGCCTGCCAGCCGGACAGGCAGGGGGTCGGGGGTGAGGGGATTTATGAACTGTAAACCGCCGTCCGGACCTTCTTCGACAAGAATGTCGGCATGTTTGAATTCCAGTGTTTGCCAGTCGATGTAGGCGCCGTTTTTTAGCAGGATCATGGGCATGTTGTTCAGGTAAAAGAACGACTAAGGGCTGCTCTAAGGCTGCTGAACAGGGGCCCTTTTTGGATTGGTTTCGAGAGGTGGCCGATGCAGCCTGCCTCCAGGGCTTGTTCCTTATCTCCTTCAAAGACATAGGCTGTCTGGGCCATAACGGGTATCTCCGGGCGAAAAGAGTGGATGGCCTTTGTTGTTTCATATCCATTCAGCCCGGGCATTTTGATATCCATCAGGATTACATCGATTGCTAAAGTTTCTTTGACCAGATGAATGGCTTTATCACCGTTTTCGGCCGACAATATATTTGCTTTTGTCTCCTTCAGCAAATTGGTCAGTAAGAGGATGTTATCAATCATATCATCCACAATCAGCACCGTTTTACCCGACAGGTCGGGAATGGTTTCCCGGATCCTGTCCGAATCCTGTCCGGGGTTCTCTTTTTCAACTGCATGGTGCAATTTGAAATAGAATGTTGAGCCTTTTCCCTCTTCGGATTCAACCCAGATGTCGCCATTCAATACGTTTGCTATCTCTTTACAAATTGCAAGCCCCAATCCGACCCCTCCATGAAACCGTACATGAGAATCGTCGCCCTGGGTGAAGAGTTTAAAGATGATATCGATTTTACTGGCAGGGATTCCAATGCCGGTATCTTTAACAAAAAAAACCAGATCGTCTCCAGTCAGGTTATAGCCGTAATCAATGCTTCCTTCCCCGGTGTACTTTATGGCATTATTCAGCAGGTTGCTCAACAGTTGGGTAAGTTTGACATGGTCGGACCGGATGTGGATATCGGGATTTTCCGGATCAGGGTGAAAATTGATACGGAGGTGCATTTTGTTTTTTCTCTTAAGCTCCACCGTTATATAATGTCCGATATTTGAGAACAACTCCCTGATCGGGATTTTGGTCAGATGGATTTTTGATTCCCTTGACTGTAATAAGGCGATATCAAATATGGATTCAATGATGGATAGCAGTTGTTTGCCACTGTTATGAATGGTCCTGGCAAATCTCCGAACATTACTCATATCGGGGTCTTCGCATAACAAGTCGCTGAATCCGATAACTGCATTCAGGGGGGTACGCAGCTCATGGCTCATGGTAGCGAGGAATGTTGACTTCAGGCGGTCGCTCTCTTCAGCTCTCTCTTTTGCTTCCAGGAGCGCTTTTTCTGTTTTTTTCCGTTCTGTAATGTCATGGATGATTGAAAAAAGGACAGTCTGGTTGTGAAAAATGATGGGGGATGCATGGACTTCAACAGTCCGGAATTCACCATTGGCAAGGCGATGAACCAATTCGAAATATTTTGACTCTTCTTTCAATGCTTTCCGTCGTATCTCAGCAACTTCTTCAGGAGGGAGTGTATTGATTTCGGTTATGGTTTTTTTTATAATTTCCCCGATGGAATAGCCGTAAAATCGCGCTGAAGATTCATTTGCATCGATAATATGCCCTGTTTCCGGGTCAACAAGCATCATTATCACATCGGTTTTTTGAAAAAGCTGCCTGAATTTTTCTTCACTCCGGTGGAGGTTTCTTTTGGTTTGATAATGTTGAATCCGGGTGCGCATTAACAGTCCAAAAAATATGGTCCCGACAGGATAAATGGTCAATACGGGCAGGGCGATGGTTTTCAGGGTTGGTAAAAAACTCCCGGTGGGCAACAAC
>DYSO01000161.1 GCA_020718225.1 Draconibacterium orientale
GTTATTTGTATTTTGAGATTTGCTATTTGTTTGGTTGTGGCTTGTCCACGTTAGGATGCAGCATACAATAAGAATCAGAATTCACGGGCCAGTGAAATCAAATCCGGATAAACAAAATCAATCAGGCGGGGGTAGCGTTTGGCAGCGTCAGAATCCTGTGTAATCAGAGCGGTTTTCATCCCGCACCTTTTTCCAAAGATCATATCGGTGAGGGAATCGCCAGCCATCAACGACTTTTTAAACCGGATTTCCGGAAATTTCTTTCGGGCCTGTAAGGCCATGCCCAAGCCTGGTTTACGGTTAAAGTTGTGATCGGATGACCGGTGGGGCGAAAAGAAAACCGAATCGATCCGGCCCCCTGATTTTTCGATTTCGCCAACCATCTGCTGATGGATCCCGATGACATCGTTCGAAGTCATGAATCCCTTTCCGACACCCTGCTGATTGGTAACGACAACAATCCGTCCAAAAATCCGGGAAAAGGTCCCGATGGCCATGACTACGCCGGGAAGTAATTCAAATTCGTTCCAGCTCCTGGCATAACCGTCAACAATCCGACGGTTTATCACCCCGTCACGGTCAAGGAACAAAGTCCAGCTTTGGTCAATCTTTAAATTGTGCAAATTCATGCCAGGCTTTTTTATAATCGTCGGGAATCCCGATATCTAAAAAATAACCATCCGAAGGATATCCGAAAATTCTTGATTCGTCGTAATAGCGCTCAAAGCACTCTTTTTCAATCGAAAATCGTCCCCGGAACCCGGGTTCCATCAGAAAATCTTTTTCGATGATATACACGCCACCGTTGATAAATCCCGGAGTTGCTTTTTCCGATTTTTCGGTAAAACCAACAATCCTGTTATTCCGGCTGATGGCAACCCTGCCGTAACGGCCCGTATTTTTCATTTTTCGTAAAGCCAGCGTTGCATCGGCCCTGTTCTTCAGATGCCGGGCAATCATATCGGAATAATTCACCCGAAAGAGGCTGTCGCCATTGAGGATAATAGCACGCGGACCGGTTACCTTCCAGAATGCCAACCGAATCCCGCCACCCGTTCCCAGCGGTTCTTCTTCTATGGCATAATCAATATCGACTGATTTGTAATGATCCTTGAAATGGTTTATGATGATGTCGCGCTTATACCCGACAGACAGGACGGCCCTCCCGATCCCCTGAAGGATCGCGTAATCCAGAAGATATTCAAGAAAAGGGCGGGCATTGACAAGTGCCATGGATTTGGGTACATCGTTCACCAGCGGTTGAAGCCGGGTTCCAAAGCCACCGGCTAAAATGATCGCTTCCACTGTCATCCTTCCCTTGGGAATAGCGTCGATTCGACCAGTTCACATACAATATGACCGATCATAATATGAGCTTCCTGGATCCGTGGGGTATCTGAAGATGGTACATTAAGCAGGAAATCACATAAGTTCCGCATTGCCCCGCCGGTCTCTCCGGTAAAGCCGACCGTAATGAGGCCCATCTCATTGGCTTTTTGCAGTGCGTTGATGATATTTTTTGAATTTCCCGATGTAGAGAGGCCAATAAGGACATCCCCTTCGTGGCCTGTGGCTTTTAGCAGTCGCGCATAGACCTCATCAAACGAATAATCATTGGCTACCGCGGTAAGGTAAGAGGTATTCACATGCAAAGCTTCGGCTGGTAAGGGAGGCCTGTCGTAATAAAATCTGCCCGAAAACTCAGCGGCAAGGTGCTGGGCGTCGGCGGCGCTACCTCCGTTTCCGCAGAAAATAACCTTATTCCCGTTACAGAAAGCTTCGGTGCAAAGCTGGGCAACATTCCTAATCTCCTGAATGAACCGGTTGTCTTCAAGAATTTTCTGTTTTATTTCGATCGATTGGTTGATGGATTCAATAATGCGCATAGATATTTCGGTTTTTTAGTGTCAATCATTATAAAAAAACAGTATGAAAAATCAGTATGAAAAATCGGGATACCGGCCACCTCCTTTTCTGTGGATGAGGATCCGGGCAAGGGATACACAGGTCAATCAAAGAGTCCATGTGGAGAGGCCTTTGGTTGTAAATTCATATCGTTTTGTTTGTCCACCGAATTTTTTCAGTGAGCCAATCACTGCCGACCGGGTATTTCCGGGGCAGTAGAAGAAAATAAACCCTCCTCCCCCCGCGCCTGAAATTTTCCCCCCGGTTGCGCCATGCGACATCGCTGTTTCGTAGATTTCATCGATAAAAGGATTGCTCACCCCATCGGCCAGGTTTTTTTTAAACCGCCACCCGAAATCAAGGATTTCACCAATTTTATCAACTTCTCCTTTCAGGATTGCTTCTTTCATCATCAGGGCCTGTTCTTTCAGCTTGTGCATCGCTTCCAGTGATTTATTATTTCCGGCCATCACATTCCTTGTTTGTTGTTCAATGATGGCAGAAGATAACCGGCTCGTTTCGGTATGGTATAAAACCAGGTTATGGGCCAGTTCATCCAGATATTTATCCCTCACGCGCAAAGGGTTTACAATAACTTTATCTTCTTTTGAAAACTCCATAAAATTCACCCCGCCAAAAGTTGCGGCATATTGGTCCTGCTTCCCTCCTGCCATTTTTAAATCCATTCGTTCGATTTCAAAAGCGAGATGGGCAAGGTCATATTCGCCTAAGGGAAGGTTCATCCATTCGGAAAATGCCCCTAAAATAGCAACCACCAGCGTGGATGACGTACCCAATCCGGATCCGGGAGGGGCATCAACGTGGGTTGTTAATTCATAGGACAACGGATTGAGCTTGAAATCGCGAACGATGCGGTTATAAATCCCCTTGTGAAGATCCAGGTTCCCATCAATATCCAGGGCCGGAGCAGAATCCAGAATGTATTTCTCATTTTTATCGATGGCGTTTAATACAATTTTCCCATCTGTCCGTGGTTGAATTGTAGCGTATGCATACATACTGATGGTGGCGTTCAGGATAGCCCCGCCGTACAATTCCGAATAAGGGGCAACATCGGTCCCTCCTCCTGCCAGTCCCAAACGAAGTGGCGCTTTACTACGGATCAACATATCATCAGGTTCATGGTTCGTATCGGTTCTGGGCTGCTTTTTCAATGGCTTTGACCATATTTTCCCAGGAATATTTTTGTTTTTCAATGGCAGCTTGTTGCGAGAATTCCTGTTCCCGGTTTTCAGAATAAAACCTGTGGATGGCGGAAGCGATGGCGGTCGGATTGGGTTCCACAACATAGCCCACTTTCCCGTCGGGTACAAATTCGGCCAATCCTCCGACATTGGTAATGATCATGGGTTTATTAAAATGGTATGCGATCTGGGTAACTCCGCTTTGGGTAGCTGTTTTATAGGGTTGTACCACCAGGTCGGCAGCACAAAAATAATGGACCACCTGGCTATCGGGTATAAAATCGTTACTCATGATTACTTGTTCCTCAAGATGATGCTTTGCGATGATTTCCATGTACGGTTTGGGATCACAATAAAACTCACCGGCCACCAGGAGTTTAACGTTTAAAACCTTCAACTCCGGATCGGAAAAGGCATTCAGCAGCAGGTCCAGCCCTTTATAATCGCGAATAAAGCCAAAGAAGAGAACATATTTAAATCCCGGGTCAAGATGGAGTTTTTGACGCGCTTTTTCTTTGGTCGTTGCGTCTCCGAAATTATCATACAGGGGGTGCGGGCAATAGACTGCCGGTTTTGAGGTGTTAAAAGTTTCCAAATCTTTGATAACTGCGTGCGACATGGCAACAAATCCATCCACTGAACGGGCCCAGAAGCGGGAGAGCAAACGGTCGCCTGGCCTTTTTTCATGGGGAATGATATTATCAATGATGGTAACAACCACAGAGTGATGGTTTTTTTTAATGATCCGGCAGATGGTCCCGAAACAGGGGGCCATAAAAGGGATCCAATACTTCACCAGGACCAGGTCGGGTTTCTGTCGTTTGAGTTCCAATCCAACCCTGATCCAATTCAACGGATTAATGCTGTTAACTTTCACATATACAGGCAAATTGGCAGGGGCTGGTTCTGAAGAGCGTTGTGTTTTCCCGGGAAACAAAACCGATGGGTACTGGAGGCTAAAAGTATAGATAAAGGCCTGATGCCCATTTTTCCGGTATTCGCGGATGAGCCGTTCATTAAAGGTAGCGAGTCCGCCGCGCAAGGGGTGGGCAGAGCCAATCAGGACAATTTTCAACGGTTTTGTCATGGCGTTTTATCCCCTAATGGCAGGGTAAAAGAAAAGAGGGAGCCATTACCCGGTTCACTTTCAACAACTATTTTTCCCTTATTTTTTTCAATGAACTCTTTACATAGGATTAAACCAAGCCCGGTCCCTTTTTCATTGGCAGTACCCGGAGTTGAAAAAGCCTGATCGATCCGGAAAAGATTTTCTCTTGCGGTTGGCGTCATTCCGATTCCTGAATCTTTTATCGATATTTCTGCCCAACCGTTGTCGGCTTTAAGTCCGACTTCCACTTTACCATTGGAAGGAGTATATTTCAGTGCGTTGGAAATCAGGTTGCGAAGAATGGTACGCACCATATTCTTATCAGCAAACACCGGAAGGGCGCCGGATGTTGTGTTGGTTAATTCAATCCTCTTTTCAAAAGCCGATGCTTTATAAAATGCCATTGTGTCATGGATCTGCCTGACAATATCAAAATTCTCCGGGGCAGGCTCCATTCTTCCGGTTTGGATCCGTGACCATTGAAGCAAATTATCGAGCAGTTTCAGATAGTTTCTGGAAAGGTCATGAAGGCTTGAGAGTATCTCATGGGTTTGCTCCTGGGTCAGTAATTCGAGATCCGCTTTTAAAACTTCCGATAAGGTAATGAGTGTTGAGATCGGACTTCGCAGGTCGTGGGCAATGATGGAAAAAAATTTATCTTTCGTTGCATTCAGCTCTACAAGTTCTTTTTTTTGCTTTTCCAGCTCCTCTTTTTGACGGACAATCTCATGGTTTTGCAAAGCCAGTTGTTCTTCAGCAATGTTCATATCGCGCAACCGTCCTACCAGTGCTTTCAGGATTCCCCGGATGACTGTATTTTCGTTTTTGGTTACCGCGTAAAAAACATCTTGGTGGAACCGGAAGAGAAAAGCGTGCGAAAGCGCTGTTACTGTGGCGGATCGGCGTTTTTTATCAATCAGGTAATACTTCCCGAACACATCCCATTTATTCAGGATTGAGAAGATGTATTCTTCATCGTGGACTTTGATCCTCCCATCGATAACAATATACATGGAATCGCCCAATTCGCCCTTTAACACGATATGATCGCCTTCGGAAACCTCCATTTCAACGAGGTTTTCTGCAATCTGAATAAGAAGGTTATCCGGAGTTTCCGAGAAAATCGAAACATTTCTCAAAAAGGCAACCCTGCGGGGTATTTCCATCAGTTTCGGTGCATATGGTTAATAATCTGTTGCAAATAGGGTCAATCCAATGGTTTTTCCAATCCAAGCGTTTGATCGACCAGGTATTGGTTTCTGTCGTAGGCGCTTCTGGATACCAGTTCCCCTAAGAAGCCGGCCACAAACAATTGGGTACCTAATATCATGGCCAGCAGACCAAAGTAAAACAAAGGACGTTCGGTCATTTTAAAAGCCTGATGTAAAAATTTATCATACGCCAGATAGCCTGCAATCGCAAAGCCGGCCATAAACAGGAGGGTTCCCCAGAGTCCAAAAAAATGCATGGGCCGTTTTCCGAAACGGGAGGTAAAAGAGATGGTCAGAAGGTCGAGATAACCCTTATAAAACCGGTCGAGGCCATATTTTGTTTTACCAAATTTCCGTTTCCGGTGATGGACAATCTTCTCCCCTATTTTCCGGAAGCCGGCCCATTTGGCCAATATCGGAATATACCGGTGCATATCGCCATACAATTCGATGCTTTTGACCACTGGTTTGTTGTATGCTTTGATCCCACAATTAAAATCATGTAATTTTATTCCCGAAATCCGGCGTGCGGTCCAGTTGTAAAATCGGGTCGGGATGGTTTTTGAGATCGGATCGTGCCGTTTTTTCTTCCAGCCCGAAACCAGGTCATATCCTTGTTCTTTGACCATCCTGTACATTTCGGGCAGCTCTTCAGGGCTATCCTGCAGGTCGGCATCCATCGTACATACAACATCTCCGATAGCCATGGAAAACCCAACATTAAGGGCGGCCGCTTTCCCATAATTCCGCCGGAACCGGATCCCTTTCAGGTTTTCATTTTTATTCCTGAGCCCTTGAATGATATTCCAGGAATGATCCTTACTTCCGTCATCCACAAAAATCACTTCATAGGAGAACCGGTTCCCAACCATGACCTCTTCGATCCAGGAGGCCAGTTCCGGCAGTGATTCTTCTTCGTTCAGTAAAGGGACAATGATTGAAATATCCATCCGGACAGGGTTACATGGCAGTTTTCAGGGAAGGATCTTCTTTTTTCAAAAACAGGGCAGCAAGCAACCCGATCACAGCGCTTATAATGGTATTTATAATAAATCCCCATACCATCATCATCACGGTGGCAGTCCATTCCATTGCCATTTCCATTTGTTCTTCCGGCATTTCGGGATTTGACTTCAGGATGTTTTCCCTTGATTGGTCAAGAATCTCCTGGACGAATCCAGGGTGGATAAATTGTGCAAAGATAAAGCCAT
>DYSO01000162.1 GCA_020718225.1 Draconibacterium orientale
GTTAGAAACATTACCCAAATCAGAAACCGTGCGCCATACCATACTTAGCCGCTTCCTTTTTGCTGCTGTCATCTTTTTTCCAATACCCGTACTTCAGGCCCAGATCGGCGGGTATGATACCTACAAATTTTTAAATTATTCCAATTCGGCCCGGATTGCAGCCCTGGGAGGGAATTTTTTAGCCATCAATGATAATGATCTTTCCCTTACTCAGGCAAACCCGTCGCTGATCCGCCCTGAAATGAGCAACACCCTGGCCTTTAGTTATGTTCACAGCCCGGGTGGTATCAATTATGGATTTGTCAGCTATGCCTATGATTTTAAAAAAGCAGGGAGTTTTGCCGGAAGTTTGCAGTATATAAACTACGGAAAATTCCAGGGTTATGACGCCTCCGAAAATCCCACTTCAGACTTCTATGCATCTGAGTTCGCACTTAACATTGGCTGGGGACGCAAACTCACCCCTTTATTCTCCATCGGGGCAAACGGAAAACTGATCTATTCGCAACTGGATACCTATCGTTCTTTTGGTATAGCAGTGGATGTTGCCGGTACCTATACATCAAAGGATGAATCTTTTACAGCATCCCTGATCGGGCGAAACATAGGAACGGAACTCTCTCCCTATATTTCGGGTCAACGGGTACCACTTCCTTTTGAAATTCAGGTTGGCTTTTCGGAAAAATTCAAGCATATCCCTTTGCGTTTTTCACAACTGTTGACCAACTTAAACCATTGGGACCTTACCTATTTTGATCCAAGTGATCCGGCCAACGAGCCTGATCCCATAACCGGAGAAGTAAAACAGAAAACAGGAGCCGGTGAATTTGCCGACAACCTGATGCGCCATATTGTATTGGGCGCAGAATTGACCATCGCTAAAGTTGTGGCCATCAGGCTTGGATATAATTATCAACGGCGCCAGGAATTAAAGCTGAACGGTAAGGCTGGCCTTGCCGGTTTTTCCATAGGCGCCGGTTTAAAAATCAAAATGTTTAACCTCGATTATACCCGCTCAACCGATCAGTTTGGCGCTTACAGGAATTATATCACCCTCTCGGTAAATCTTAAGGAATTCGTTAAAAAACCGTAAAAGTGCAGGTTACCATCGATCCTCACTCAGGATTTTGTTTTGGTGTCGTTTATGCCATTGAAGTGGCCGAACGGGAACTTAAACAAAACCCGGTCCTTTTCTGTCTTGGCGATATTGTCCATAACAACATGGAAGTTAATAGATTGAAGGAGATGGGACTGGTCATTATCACCGGCCATGATCTAAAGGATCTTCACGATTGCAAAGTACTGATAAGGGCTCACGGAGAGCCACCGGAGACCTATAAAACCGCTTTACAGAATAATATTAAGTTGATCGACGCCTCCTGCCCGATTGTTTTGAACCTGCAAAATCAGATTCAGCAGGGATATCAGGAAATGAAGAAGAAAAACGGCCAGATCGTTATTTATGGTAAGGAGGGGCATGCAGAAGTGAACGGGCTTGTTGGGCAAACGAACAATATGGCCATTGTAATAGGAGATGAAAGCGACCTTCAAAAAATTGATTTTTCCCGGCCCATAAGGTTGTACAGCCAGACAACAAAAAGCATTGAAGGATTTCACCATATTGTCCAGGCCATTCATCAGCGAATCTCCGCTCGCTTCCCCGAAGGGCCCATTGATTTTAATTGGAACGACACCATCTGCCGTCAGGTTTCAAACCGCTCGGGGTATTTGCACAAGTTTGCCGTGAAGTTCGACAGGGTGGTATTTGTAAGCGGGAAAAAAAGCTCAAACGGGATGATCCTCTATCGGGTGTGTAGAGAGGTAAACCCACACACATACCTTGTTTCGGGCGTTTCAGAGTTGCGGAATGAATGGTTTAAAGGGATTCATACCGTGGGGATCTGCGGCGCCACATCCACGCCAAGGTGGCTGATGGAAGAAATTGAAAAGGAAATTCATAAAATGGAATAGTCGGATGTACCTTCGGAAAATTTCCCTGACCGGGTTTAAAAATTATCGGCAGTCGGAATTCATTTTTTCCGATAAAATCAACTGTTTCGTTGGTAATAACGGGGTTGGGAAAACAAATCTGCTGGATGCCATTCACTATCTTTCCTTTTGTAAAAGTTATTTTTCTTCACTGGATGGCCAGAATATCCGACACGGTGATGATTTTTTTGCGTTGAGCGGTAACTTTCAACGATTAAACGATCAAAACGACCTGGTTCAGTGTATCCAGAAAAAAAACCAGCGTAAACGATTTCTTATCAATAAGAAAGAATATGACCGTCTGGCCGATCATATCGGGAATTTTCCACTCGTTATGATTTCTCCCTACGACCGTGATTTGATCAATGATGGGAGTGAACTCCGCCGCAAATACATCGATGGGGTTATTTCCCAATTCGACAGGGTGTATCTGGATGACCTGATCCAGTATAATAAAGCGCTGGCCCAGCGAAATGCATTACTGAAATCTTTTTCCGATCAACATTTTTTCGATCCTGTGTCACTGGAAATTTGGGATGAACAGCTGATCCGTCTTGGCGAACAGATTTTGCTAAAACGACGTGCTTTTCTCGAACAGTTTATACCTGTTTTTCAACACTATTTCAAATTAATCGGTGGAGGGTTGGAAACCGTCGATATCCGATATATAACTCAACTTGAGGAAAGTTCGTACCGTGAAAAATTTAAAACGGCGCTGTCGGTTGACCGGTTGGCCCAGTATTCAACGGTGGGTATCCATAAAGATGATCTGGAGTTTTCGCTGGACGGTTTTCCGGTTAAGAAATTTGGCAGTCAGGGCCAGCAAAAATCCTTTGTGATTGCCATTAAACTGGCACAATTTAAATACACCCAAACCATTAAAGGTTTCAAACCCATTCTTTTATTGGATGATGTATTTGATAAACTCGACGACCTGAGGGTTGCCCAATTGATTAAACTGGTCAGTGAGCACAGCTTCGGACAGGTATTTATCACAGATACCAGCGAGCAACGAATCGCAATGATTTTCAATACTATGGAGATTGATCATAAAATATTTTCCCTGCCGGTCCAGGTTCCTGAAGAATAAATATCTTTGTCACCCATCCCGTAAACCATGCGAAAATCGAATGAAAAGCCATTAGGTAAAGCAATAGAAGAATTTTTAGAAGCATATCATCTGAAAAACAGGATGAATGAGGCAAAACTCATTGCTTCCTGGGAAAAAGTTGTCGGAGGGATGGTCGCAAAGCATACAAAGAGGTTGACGGTGCGGGGAAAAGTTCTTTATGTAAAGGTGGAATCTGCCTCATTGCGTAACGAGTTGATCTATTCGCGTACAAAAATCATCCACTCCCTGAACAGGGAAGTTGGGGCAGAGGTCATTGATGAAATTGTAATGAATTAACAGGGAAGGTTATTTTCAGTCCGTTACCGGATGAGGCAATGTAACAATTTTTGATCGCCAATAAAACCTTCCAGTTTATCTCCCGGATGTACAGGTCCGACGCCGGCGGGTGTTCCGGTGAAAATCAGGTCGCCGGTGCGTAGGGTCATAAATCGGGAAATATGGTAAATGATGTTGTGGAATGGGTGGATCATCTCCCCTGAATTGCCTTTCTGGACTGTATTCCCGTTGATATCCAGATGAAAAGGGATGTTGTTTTCGTCCTGGAAAACGGTTTTTGGAAGAAAGGCCCCCAAAGGCGCCGAATGATCGAATCCTTTGGATAGGGTCCAAGGAAGGCCTTTTTGTTTTGCAATATCCTGCAGGTCACGGGCAGTCATGTCAATACCAATACCGATTTCGTTATAATAGGAGTTTGCGAATTTTTCCTGAATATTTTTTCCGGTTTTGCAAATCTTTAGAACCAGTTCAATTTCATAATGAATATTTCCGGAGAAGGAGGGATAATAAAAAGGTCGGTTCCGGATAAGGAGGGCGGTATCGGGCTTGAGGAAAAAAACAGGTGAGTCGGGTACCGGGCTGTTCAGTTCCCTGATATGTTCAGAGTAGTTACGACCGATGCAAATTATTTTCATACTGGTTATCCGGTTGGTTAAAACAACTTAAGTTTGACCGATTCATTATTAAACCCGCGCAGTTTGATGGATGTTAACACTTTTTTTGTGGAGAGGGGAAATTCACTTTTCATGATCCAGTCGTAATACGAGGGTTCATCCTTGAATACCTGAACCACTGATTTACCTTTATGTTTTCCGAAGTTAAATACCTCAACATTTTTTTCGTTATAAACGATATGTCCGACCAGGTCGACTGTTTTGTTTGAAAAAGAAAACTCGGAGAGGGCTTTCATATCATTGACTACCGGCTGTATGATGTTCCCTTTTTTATCTTTGATGCTCACCGAAGCATAGCGGTCGAGTTGTGCTTTGAGAATTTCATAGGTTGCCATGGTATCTGCCAATGCGCTGTGTGCATTATGTAATTCTTTCTTACAGTAAAATTGATATGCGGCTGCAAGGTTACGGGGTTCCATTTTATGAAAAATATTCTGAACATCGATAAACCGGCGGCCTTTCAGGTCAAAATCAATGTCGGTACGTAGGAATTCCTCGACCAGCAGGGGGATATCAAAATGGTTGGAATTATAACCTGCCAGATCGCAGTTTTCAAGAAAACTTGCCAGTTCGGGGGCTAATTGTTTGAAGGCGGGGCAGTCTTTCACGTCATCGTCGGTAATTCCATGGATTGCAATCACTTCCGGTGGTATAGGCATTCCGGGGTTGATGCGATGGGTGATGGTTTGGGTAGTTCCGTCTGTTTGCTGGCGGAAAATACAAATTTCCACGATCCGGTCGGTGGCTACTTTAATACCGGTTGTTTCGAGGTCCAGAAAGGCAATGGGCCTGGTTAGTTTGAGTTCCATTAAATGGGTTGGTTTATGTCAAAAGTTTCAAGATAGTGAACAATTCCCGAAAGAAATTGTCCCCCCAATGCGCCATCCACAACGCGGTGGTCATAGGTTACGGATATGATCATCATCGACCTGACAGCGATTGAATCCCCTTCGGGGCCTTCAATAACCACGGGTTTTTTTCTGATCGTGCCAATGGCAACGATGGCTGCCTGTGGTTGATTGATGATGGGGGTTCCCATGATGGTACCGAAAGAACCAAGATTTGTGAGTGAGATGGTCCCTCCGGAAATCTCATCCGGGACCAGTTTGTTGATTCTGGCGCGTTCAGCCAGGTTGTTGACCATTTTTATGATTCCCAGCAAACTTTTTTCATGGGCATTGTGGATTACCGGAACGATCAGGTTAAAGTTTGGCAGGGCAACGGCCATTCCGACATTCACATTTTTATGCAGAAGGATTTTTGTCCCTTCAACAGAGACGTTGACCATTGGAAAATCCCTTACGCTTTTTGCAATCGCTTCAATAACGATGGGGGTAAAGGTGAGTTTTTCATGTTCGCGTTTCAGGAAGGCCTCTTTATTCTTGTCGCGCCATTGAACGATCCTGGTCATGTCAACTTCCATAAAGGAGGTTACATGCGGGGATGTCTGAACCGAATTAACCATGTGGTTGGCAATGATTTGTCGAATTCGGTCCATCTCAATAATCTGATTTTCACCAGGGACAACAGGAGGTATTGGTCCGGCAAGGGTTTCTTGCGGGGCCACTGCTTTTTTTTCTGAAGGTTTGCTTCCTGATTTTCGTTCTTTCAGGTAACTCAATATATCCTGTTTGGTAACCCTGTCATCTTTTCCTGTACCGGGGATGGTATCCATTTCCATAAACGAGAGCCCTTCCTGGCGGGCAATATTGCGTACCAGCGGGGAATAAAAGCGGACGCTTTCGGCTTGTGCGGGTTCTGGTTGCTGAAACAGGGGTGGCTCGGCAGGTAATTCAGATAGAATCGTGGCGGGTGGGTCACTGGCAACTTCAGGAACGGAAACCCGGTTTTCATTTTCCCGGGAACCCGATGTTTCAAGTATGGCAAAAACAGCCCCGACAGGGACCACACTTCCTTCTTCGAAAATCTTTTTTATCAGGGTTCCTCCGACAGGAGATACTATTTCGGAGTCCACTTTATCTGTGGCTATTTCAACCAGGGGTTCATCTTCCTGAATGATATCCCCATCGTTCTTCAACCATTTTGTAAGGGTTGCTTCGATTACACTTTCACCCAGTTTTGGAATGATAACTTCGTAATTTGGCATCTTATAAGTAGTTTATTATATATTCACAAAAGTACTTTTTTTTTATCATTAACGGCCCAGTTCCCTGAAGCCTTTGATAATGATGTTGATATCGTTGGTAAGTTTATAATCGCGCGCATATAAAAGGTTGAGCCGGAGGGTTGTTTCCTGGGGGAAATTTTTTTGTTTGAATGCATCCTGAGGGTTCAGTACCCCTTTTTTTATTTCCGGTAACCGTTGCGTTTCGTTCATGGCGAGGGGGGTGTATCCCACCCATGATTTCAGGGAAAACATAATAACGCCGATGTTTTTCAGTAAACCGACGGGTTTCTTTACGATAAAGACCAGCAACGGATATAAGGCAAGGAGCGATAGAGAAATAGTAACATCCAGCAGGCGTTTATTCCGCCGGTTTGATTTTTTTGTAATGGCATTGATTTCAATCACATAGAGGTCGCCAG
>DYSO01000163.1 GCA_020718225.1 Draconibacterium orientale
GAAATTTTGATGTTGTTTATTATTTGTTTTTTGGAATTTGTTTTTTGGAATTTTTCCAATTAATACAAGAATATTAGATGTAAGAGCCTAAAACATAAACCCGGATAATATGAAAAGCGTTTTAATCACCGGCGCCAGCGGTTTTATTGGCAGTTTCCTGGTAGAGGAGGGGCTGAAACAAGGATTTCAGGTCTTTGCGGGCATCCGTAAGTCCAGTTCGCGGGAATATCTTCAGGATCCCAGGATTCAATTTATTGAATTCGATTTCTCAACAAAGGCGAAGGTTTTAGAAACTCTGGAAAATTGCAAAGCGAAGAACATTCGCTTTAATTACATTGTCCACAATGCCGGTCTTACCAAAGTTAAGAAAAAGGAAGATTTTTACAATGTCAATTGCCGGAACACCATTCATTTTATTGAGGCGCTGATTGAAGCAGGAATGGTACCGGATAAATTTTTGTATGTCAGCAGTCTGGCAGCTTATGGGCCTGGACATCCGGATACCGGTGAACCGGTTCGTCTTACCCATGAACCAAAACCCATCGAACTGTATGGTAAAAGCAAACTTGAGGCAGAACGCTATATCACTGCCCGGAAAGAATTTCCATGGCTGATTGTAAGACCAACGGGTGTGTACGGGCCCAAAGAGAAAGATTATTTCGTGTTTTTTCAAACCATAAACCGGGGAATGGAACCCTATATTGGTTTCCGTAAACAGACACTTACATTCATTTATGTTCGTGACCTGGTTCGTATGATCTTCATGGCCCTGGCTTCACCGCATGTGAATAAATCGTGGTTTGTTTCGGATGGGAAGGAATATCCATCGGAATTATTTGCCGGAATTACCAAAAAAGCATTGGGTAAGAAAACGATTCGTTTTACGGTACCCCTATTCCTCGTTAAGTCAATCGCAATCATAGGAGAAAATGTAGCCGGTTTGTGGGGAAGTATCCCAACGCTGAATACCGACAAATACAATGTATTGAAAAGCACCAACTGGCGGTGTGAATTTGAGCCTTTGGAAAAAGAACTTGGATTTAAAGCAGAATATGACCTGGAGAAGGGTGTGCAGGAGACCCTTGAATGGTATAAAAAGGAAAAATGGCTTTAGAATGAACAAAGTTTCTGTCAGACAAGTCTCTACGCATAGTGACCTGAAAAAATTCGTTGATTTTCCTTTTCGATTGTTTAGAGGGAACCAGTTCTGGGTTCCTCCGTTGAAATTCGATGAGATCAATACCCTTCGGAAGGATAAAAATCCGGCCTTTGACCATTGTGAAGCCGAATATTGGCTGGCGTATCGCAACAATAAACCAGTTGGCCGGATTGCAGGGATTATAAATCGCAAGGAATGTGAACGATGGAACACTACTTTGGCAAGGTTCGGGTGGATCGATTTCATCGACGATCATGAGGTGTCACGGCTTCTCATCGAGACTGTTAGTGAATGGGGCAGGCGCAAGGGAATGACCGGAATCCATGGCCCACTTGGATTTACCGACATGGATCCGGAGGGAATGCTGCTTGAAGGGTTTGACCAGATATCCAGCCTTTCCGCCATCTATAATTTTCCTTACTACAATGAACACATGCAATCGCTTGGTTTCTCGAAAGCGACAGACTGGGTTCAATTTGAAATTATCGTTCCTGCTGCGATTCCGGAAAAGGTAGAGCGGATGACCCGGATCGTCCTGCGGAAATATGATCTGCACCTGCTGAAGCCCCGAAATTCAAAGGAGATAAGGCCTTATGCCGCGAAAATGTTCACCATGTACAATGAGGCTTTCCGCGACATTTATGGCTTTACGACGCTCACCCGAAAACAGATGGACAACTATACCAGACAATATTTCGGGTTTATCAGGGCTGAATTTGTTTCCCTTGTTATTGATTCAAATGATGATGTTATTGGCTTTGGGATTACCATGCCCAGCCTGTCAAGAGCGCTTCAAAAAGCAAAAGGTTCGTTGTTCCCATTCGGGTTTATTCATTTGTTGCGGGCCATCCGTAAAAATGACACCATACACATGTATCTGATCGGAGTGCGCCCCAATTACCAGGGAAAGGGTGTATTGGCATTGGTATATCATGAACTGACCAAGGCTTGTATTGAGACGGGAATTAAAATTGCACGCACCCATCCGCAACTGGAAGAAAATTACCGGGCCATTTCAATCTGGAAGAATTACGACAGCCGTGTGATCATCAGACGGCGATGCTGGATCAGGGAGGTCATTCCTGGCTAAAATTAAGACAGGATAACTATTTTGGTTGTCCCGACATGATATAATCCCTGATTATTTCATAATTTGAGTTTGATACCAATGTTCAACTCAACATTACTGAAATCAAATGACATTTTTGCCTGTTTGTCCGGACTTCCATCAGGAATAAATTCATCGCCACTATTGTAAGTTCTATTGTATATTTGAGTGATAGATGGAAGGATGCCAGCGATCATTCCCAGCCTCGCATAAGGATTTACCTTTTCAAGACCGGGAGTAATTACAATCGCTGGAACAATCTGCAACATCATCCCGGAAATTTGAGCTTCGGAAGAACTGGAACCAGAGGTGGAAGTATATGAATACTTTACATTTTTATTAAGACCAATGAATTCATTTATGCCAAGTTCGATTCCGATATACTGAGATAGCCAGTACCATTGCAAAAATCTTTTTCATAGGTTTTGTTTTAAGTTAAAAATTAGGGTTAGCTGTATTTATTTAAGGATTCGGTCTCTATTTATCATCTGCAATACTTCACAATCATCCATTAAATCTGTGTTTTTCAGGGCTTGTTAATAAATACATTCAGTGTGATCAAATTTTTTAGTTATTGCAGAGGTGTTTGGCTGGACAAATAATTGATTGATGTAATTTTAATAAATAAGTCAACGTGCAATATTAAATGTCTAATAACGACTTAAAGGTATGATGATAAATGCAATTAGCGACAAATCAATAAAAATGTCAACCCGGTGGTAAAAAAAAAGGCTGCTTTTCAGCAGCCTTTTTTTAATGGGGGGAACCATTAATTTTTATCCCAGAAAAGTTTGGTTCCAACGGCATCCCCGCCAATGGCAGTAGCGGCAGCGGCACGGTTGGCACCGTTGAGGGTTTGTTCTGTTGTAGGATATGTCAACCGCAATGGAAGGACGCTTTCGGCGTCGGGTGGGGCAACGAGGATGGGATAATCCAGCATCCGGAAGGCTGTCCAACTTTCAAATCCACGGTTATAAAGGCCAATCCATTTTTGAATGCCGATTTTTTCTTTCCATGTCCCGGAAGCAGTTGCATAGGCAACATCGGGGTTTGCGAGGTAAGCATCGGCGTCGGCATCGGATCCGCCCCAATATTCAATGGAGGCACGGATTGCGTTTTCATAGTGGCCGGCAGCAGTCCCGCCAACATTAAAACCGCGTTCAACGCCTTCGGCCAGGAGGAATTCAACTTCCTGGAGGTCGAATAACATACCTTCGAAGGTAGGTTCAGTAATGGTCGGATTAACATGGGAGAATTGGGTGAAGTCGTTGGAAGCGCCATAAATGCCACCAATATATGCACCATTAACGTCGGTATAATACAACCCCCTTCTGGGGTCGTTCAGTGCGTTCATTTCATCGACCAGGGTATTGGCGATGACGAAGTCGTTTCTTCCGCTGAGAACGAGGTTTTCGTTGATGGGGTTGTTGTTTGGCTGATCGGGCATATAGGTAATGGCTGCGTTGTCATCATTGGATGCAATGACATTTGGCGCAGCGGCTTCAACCGTGGTTTTTGCAAGGGCGTTGTCAACGTCAGAAAGCAACATTCCCATTCTTAATTTAAGGGAATTGGCAAACAGGAACCACTGCGTAACGTCGCCATAATACATATTGTCGTAACCGCCAAAACTGCCCTGGGTCTGGTTGAGGTTGGAAATGGCTACATTGAGCCTGGAAATAAGGTCCTTATAAATGGTAAGCCCGTCATCGTATTTGGGCAGTAAAATATCCGGGTTTAATGCCTCAGAATAGGGTACATTGCCAAATGTTTCAACGAGCACACTGTATGTATAAACGGTCATGATCTCAGCAATGGCCAGCTTGTTTTTCAAAACAGCAGCGTCATCACCCGGTTGGTTTCCGTCTTCCTGGAGAACTTTGGCCGATTCCTTGAAGTTCATCAGGACATCCCTGTACATGGTATTCCACCAGTTGCCGGGAATGGGTCGGGTTGTAATGTCATAGTTTGATTCATCAATGTAAGTGGTTTCTGTCCATTGCTGAACAAACAAACGGAAATTGTTGCTGTTCACATTGGGGGTGACCATTTGGTCAATCAGTCCCAGCTGGGCCCTTGTAAACAATGATTCTCCCGGTACCTTTGTGGGATCTTTGGTGTTAACATTCAACTCTTCAAGTTTCGTACATGACGAAAATATCAGGAGGGTCAATAAAATTGCAAATATATTTTTCATATGGATTGTATTAGAAGGTGAGTTTTAAATTTAAGCTAAAATCACGGGTTGAAGGCAGGGATCCTGTGGTATATCCTTGCAGGTTGCCGGCGCCCAGTCCTGATTCAGGATCGGCATGGGGCAGGTTCTTGAAGATAATCCAAAGGTTTGAAGCTACTGCAGTGAGGGTTACCCCCGTAATGAAGGTTTTTTTCAACAGGGCAGAGGGCAATGAATAGGATAAGGAGACCTGCCTCAATTTCACATAGCTTGCATCATAAACAAAGGCTTTGTTGGGAAGTTTTGAATAACCAAAGGCACCATAGTTGGAGGCGGCCAATCGTGTCGTGTTCACTTTCCCATCGGGATTTACGCCTTCGTTGATAAAACCACCGCTGGTTGCGGCATATCCTTTTGAGTGGTCAGCAGGATCGGCCCATACGATCGGGTCCCTGACGGGGTTCCCTAGGTCGTTCAGATAGGAAGTTTCGGCATACAAACCGGTTGCAAGGCCATAATACATGTCAAGTGAGAATATGTCGCCACCACTCTGAACATCGATCAAAAATCCGAATGCCCAGTTTTTGTAAGTCAGTGTGTTTAACAAACCACCTTGCCAATCGGGGTTTACGTTTCCGATAACCTTATCGGAGGTAGAGGATTTCAGATAGGCCCCTGTGGTTGCATTGATCACTTTATTGCCATTGTTGTCATACACGTAATCGGTTCCATAGATTACCCCATACGGTTGTCCAACCATGGCATTGATGGTAACGCCGCCCTGGAAGCGTCCCAACTGCAGGTTGTTGACACCTTCCAATAAACTGACGACTTTGTTGGAGTTTTTCGACCAGTTCAGGGTGATGTCCCATTTGAAGTTTTTGGTTTTTATTGCGGTTGCATTGATTTGGAGTTCGATACCGGAGTTCTGGATTTCGCCGGCATTGATAATTTTTACATTATAACCAGTTGCAGTTGAAACCGGGAGTGGAAGAATTTGATTGATGGTGTTTGTTTTATAAAGGGCCAGGTCAAACCCAATCCTTCTTCCGATAAAGTACATTTCAAGTCCACCTTCTAAACTCTTGGTTGTTTCCGGTTTCAGTTCGGGGTTTTTCTGAGTGGTAGGTACTGCGGTTGTCAGTGCGTTAAATGGCGACAATACGAGATAGTTGTCAACAAGTTGGTCAAATCCGGGGCTATTGCCGACCATGGCATAATTTAACCGGATTTTACCGAAAGAGAGCCATTTTGCTTCAGGAAGAACATTGGAAAACAGGAAGCTGGCAGCCACAGAAGGATAGTAGTATGAATTGTTGTCGGCGGGAAGGGTTGAAGATTGGTCTCTGCGGATGGTTCCGTCTAAATACACAAAATTCTTAAATCCCAGGGATACGCTGGCGTAAATCCCGTTTACCCGGACTGAGGAAGCAAGTTCCTTTGAAAGGGGCAGGGGGCCTGCGCTGTTTTGCAGTGAATAGAGTTCAGCTACGGATAAACCTCCGTTGGTTGCTGAGATCAGACGGGCATAATTGGTTTTCCGGATGTTCATCCCCAAAACTGCTTTCAGGTTAAAGGATTTTGATAAATCCTTGTTGAAATTGGCCATCAGGTCGTAGTTAAATTCGCTGAAGTTAATATCCCTTCTCAGATAACCAGATTCTGCATCACTTCTGCCGATACTTCCATCAGCGCCAGTACCGATCCCGAAGGTACCTGCGATACTACCCACAGCCCTTCTTTCTTCCTGAAGTTCTGAGTAGGTATCTACTGAAAACCTTCCGAACAGATTCAACCAGTCAGCAACTTTATAAGTAACGGCCATGTTGCCGATGAAACGGTTTCTTTGGTCGGTTTCATAGTTTTCATATCTTGTCCAATAGGGGTTGTCCCAGTAAATCGGGGCTGCCACAGAGGGGTCGGCATAGTTCCAGGTCAGGTTGCGTTGGGTAAGGTTGTACATATCTTTTTGTTCTTTGATATCCACATTTACCTGGTACCATTGACGGAACGATCCCATGATGTTATCGTTATAACCTGTTGAGTTACGGCCTGTTGCTTTGTTCAGGGAGTAGTTTCCGTAACCCGAAACAGTCAGCCTGTCATTGACGTTCCAGCTTCCATTCAGGGCAACATTGTTCTTCACCAGTTTGCTGTTTGGCAACA
>DYSO01000003.1 GCA_020718225.1 Draconibacterium orientale
CCTTTCATGCTGCAATGTAATTATTTTTTACTTGCTTATTGTGGATAAGCAGTAAGAAAAAATCGGATATAGTCTGGGTGATACCGCCTCTCACTTCGTTTGGGATATGGTTGGATTCTGGCTCTTGTTTTTTTATACCGATGTTTATGGGATTTCTGCTGCAGCAGCAGGAACTATTATGTTAATTGCCCGTTTTTGGGACATGGCAATCGACCCGGTTATCGGCGTACTATCTGACAGAACGAATACACGATGGGGAAAATTCAGACCGTACATTCTGTTTGGCGCCATTCCTTATGCAGTATTGGCCATTCTCACTTTTACCACACCAAATCTTGGCCAAACTGGTAAGATTCTGTATGCCGGGGCAACCTACATTCTCTTAATGACTGCCTATGCAGCTATAAACCTGCCTTATTCAGCTTTGGGAGCCGTAATGACCGACGATACCTATGAACGGGCCGGATTGAATACCTATCGCTTCATCGCCGGTTTCACCGGGCAATTTGTTGTGACCGGGCTGGCGCTGACCTTAGCCGAATTTTTCGGTGGCGGCGATAAAGCCCGGGGATTCCAGTACACCGTTTTTTTGTTTGCAGGCCTAAGCTTAATATTCTTTTTTATCACCTTTAAAACAACAAAGGAGCGCGTTCACCCTCCCAAAGAGCAGGTGAATTCACTGAAAGAAGATGTTGGAAACCTCTTCAAAAACAAAGCCTGGATCATACTGGCCCTCGTGGGCATCATTTCATTCATCATGTTCGCCATGCAAAATGCGGCCATTGCCTACTATTTTAAATATTATCTGGGCCGTGAAAACAATGTACAGCTTTTCAATGTAATCGGCACCGTTGCCCTGATTGTTGCATTACCGCTGTCAAAACCATTGGCCAAACGTTTTGGAAATAAAAATGTATTCATTGGCAGTTCGTTAATTTCAGGATTGTTTTTTATGCTCATATACCTGCCGGGAGTAACCGACCTGACCACCATCTATGTTTTCAACATCATTGCCAAGATGGCCTATGCCCCGGCTGTTCCGTTGCTCTGGACCATGATTGCCGATGCAGCCGATTATGGAGAATGGACAACAGGCCGTCGAGCTACAGGATTATATTTCTCGGCTGCTGTTTTTGCCCAAAAAGCGGGATGGGGAATTGGGGCAGCCATCGCAGGCTGGATATTGGCCGCTTCCAGTTTTGTACCCAATGTTATTCAAAACGATACCGCCATTACAGGCATAAAATTACTGGTTTCAGTTATCCCCGGTATTTTGTACATGTCGTGTGCTTTGTTCATGATTTTTTATAAAATAGACGCCAAAACCACGTCATTGATGAAACAAGAATTGGCCACAAAAAGAGCCCAAAAATGAAAAAATTCAGAATATATTTAGCCATTCCACTGATGACCATTTTAATGAGTAGCCATGGACAGCATAACAGGCTGTTGGTCGATGTCTTTGAAACTTCTGCAAATGGAAATAAACTCAAACGAATAACTGAATTTACTTCCGGTAGCAGATTTATATCTATTCAATTGTTACCCGACCTGAAATTTCAAACCATCACCGGATTTGGCGGATCGTTTACAGAAGCCTCTGCTTACTTGTTAAACCAACTAAGCAAGAAAAACCGTGATCTGATTTTAGATGCATATTTCGGACAAGAAGGTGCCAGGTACTCCTTAACACGTACGCATATCAGTTCGTGCGATTTTTCATTGAGAAATTATTCATATGCACCCATAAAAGGGGACATTGAACTAAAACATTTTTCAATCGACGAGGACAGGGATGACCTGATTCCGATGATCAGGGACGCAATGTCGCATTCCAAAGATGGATTTAAAATTGTCGCTTCACCCTGGACCGCCCCACCCTGGATGAAGGACAATAACGATTGGCGCGGAGGTAAATTATTGCCCAAATATTATGATAGTTGGGCCTTGTTTTTCTCAAAGTATCTTGCCGAATACAAAAAAGCGGGTATCAATATTTGGGGATTAACTGTTGAGAATGAACCTCTCGGGTGTGGCAACAACTGGGAAAGTATGATCTATTCACCCGAAGAAATGGTGGATTTTGTTCAAAATCATCTCGGTCCCAGACTGGAAGCCGGCGGACACCATGTAAAAGTACTGGCTTATGACCAAAATCGCGGAGAAGAATTGGAAAAATGGGTAAAAGTGATTTACAAAGATGAAGTATCATCAAAGTATTTCGATGGTTTTGCTGTTCACTGGTATGCAAGTACATTTGATTGGTTTCCTGAATCATTGAATTTTACACACAAAATGGCTCCCGGCAAGCATCTCATTCAATCTGAGGCATGTGTTGATGCGGAAGTGCCTCATTGGCAAGATGATCCATGGTATTGGTCGGAAGAAGCAACCGATTGGGGATGGGATTGGGCGCCAGCAGATCAGAAGAAGTTTCATCCAAAATATGTTCCTGTATATCGTTATGCCAGAGATATTATCGGTTGCATGAATAATTGGGTTGATGGTTGGGTTGACTGGAACATGGTTTTAGACCGACAAGGGGGTCCCAACTGGTTTCATAATTGGTGCGTTGCGCCGGTAATCATTGATCCGGAGAAGGATGAAGTCTATTTCACGCCTTTGTATTATACGCTGGCCCATTTTAGCAAATTTATCCGGCCCGGCGCTGTACGTATTGGATTTAAAAACCCTGACCCATCGTTAATGCTGACTGCAGCTCAGAATCCTGACGGAACTATTGCTGTTGTAGTGTTAAATATGGATTCAGAATTGAAAAATATTAGACTTTCATTTGGTGATCGTTCTGTTGAACTTCAAATAAGCCCCCGGGCAATACAAACCATTATCGTTTTGTCATGACTTTGGCGCCCCGAGCTTAAGTGAACTTTAATCCGCCGAAATAATCGGAATCCGCTCTCTGAAATTTGGCTGGTTGTATCAGAAACCAGCGCTGTTTGTCCGAAATAATCAGTTCGCTAAGATTTATTGAAGCAACACAAAACCTAATATCCTGACCTGAGTTCCGGGTGGTTTTTTTGAGAATATAATTGCTATGTTGCTTGTTTTAAATCATATGTGAGTTCGACTTTACCCTGTTGATGTATTCATGATGTAACTATTACGGGGTCTTTGCTGCATAATAGATGTACATTATTATTTTGATACGGGTACGTTACCATCTTATTTTAGCTAACTCATTCCAGGCTTTACCACCTTAAAAAGCAATCAGATCAAGTTAATTTGGGTTACAAATAAAAAATTATTTAACCAACCTTCATGATAAAAGTAAAACTAAATTTAAAACAATCTGTGATGAAAAAACAATTCCTATTTGCAATTCTAAGTATTTTTCTTTCAGCATTTTGCGTTGGTCAAACGCAGGTCGATTTACCCGTCACCTTCGACGACCCCAACGTGAACTACAACCTGGTTGATTTTGGCGGTAACGTCAGCAGCATTGTAGCCGATCCGGTTGTCCCGACAAACCTGGTCTGCCAGGTCATCAAATCAAATACCGCTGAACTCTGGGCAGGCACCACCATTGGCGGATCGGCCGGTTTTGCAACTGCCATCCCGTTTGCTCCCGGTTCAACCACAATGACCATGCGGGTCTATTCGCCCGATGCCGGGATCCCCATCCGTATGAAGGTCGAAGACCCGAACGATCCTACAAAAAGCGTGGAAACCGAAGATGTAACAACCACTGCCAATGACTGGGAAACCCTTGTTTTTAACTTTGCAAACCAGGCTCCCGGAACAGCCGGCATTAATTTCGGCTATACCTATCAAAAACTCTCGGTATTCTTCAACTTCGGGGTTACCGGCGCCGTTGCAGGTGAAAAAACCTATTTCTGCGATGATATTGAATTCGGCGGATCATCCCCGGTTAACATCAATGTGACTTTCCAGGTGCAAAATCCCGATTCAAGCCCGGTTTATGTATTCGGAAGCTGGGGCAACTGGGCCAACTGGCCCGGTGATCCAATGACCGATGCTGGAAATGGATTATTTACGGCTACCCTTTCCCTGGCTCCGAACGCTGCATACGAATACCTGTTCGTGAATGGAATCGATCCGGTGAAGGAAGTACTCGATCCTGCCTGGTCCTGCACCAATGGCAATGGAGAATACACCAACCGGCTGTCAATGCTGGGCAGCGCCGATACAACAATCTGTTATGTATGGGATTCTTGTACATTTTGCAATATACAAATATTGGAGCAGGTCGATTTACCCGTCACCTTCGACGACCCCAACGTGAACTACAACCTGGTTGATTTTGGCGGTAACGTCAGCAGCATTGTAGCCGATCCGGTTGTCCCGACAAACCTGGTCTGCCAGGTCATCAAATCAAATACCGCTGAACTCTGGGCAGGCACCACCATTGGCGGATCGGCCGGTTTTGCAACTGCCATCCCGTTTGCTCCCGGTTCAACCACAATGACCATGCGGGTCTATTCGCCCGATGCCGGGATCCCCATCCGTATGAAGGTCGAAGACCCGAACGATCCTACAAAAAGCGTGGAAACCGAAGATGTAACAACCACTGCCAATGACTGGGAAACCCTTGTTTTTAACTTTGCAAACCAGGCTCCCGGAACAGCCGGCATTAATTTCGGCTATACCTATCAAAAACTCTCGGTATTCTTCAACTTCGGGGTTACCGGCGCCGTTGCAGGTGAAAAAACCTATTTCTGCGATGATATTATTTTCGGATATCAAGTGTCAGTCAACTCCATCTTAAGTGATGAAATGAAACTTAGCTTGACAAAAGAAGGTATTTGTATCATGTCAAATACAATAACAGAGGTTGATCAAGTGGGCGTATATGATATCATGGGAAGAAACCTTCATTTCTCCGAAAAGAGACAGGCTGTCAATAACCTGATACCATTATCCCTTCATCCCGGATCTTTTTATCTCGTCAAGATAAAAGCCAACAACCAAATCATAACATTTAAAAAGCTCTTGATGAATTAAATAAAATGGTTCCGGTCGGTATTTAATGGCATGGATCGGTAATCGGTTTTCCGGCATCAATAAAGTGTCAACCTTTTCACATCATCTTCCGTGATGATGTTGTCACAAAGGATAACCAGGCGTTCTACCACATTTTTCAATTCGCGTACGTTTCCGCTCCAACGAATGGTTTTCAATTCATTGATGGCTTCCGGCGTTAATTCTTTGGGCGCTTTACCCATCCCGGCGCAAAAATCAACAATAAAATGCTGCACAAGCATCGGTATATCATCAATACGCTTTGACAATGAAGGGACGTCGATGATGATCACACTTAATCGGTGGTAGAGATCTTCCCTGAATGTTTTATGAAGGATCTCTTCACGGATATTTTTATTGGTAGCAGCAATGACCCTGACATCGACCATGATCTCTTTTTCGCCCCCCACCCGTGTGATCTTCTTTTCCTGAAGGGCACGCAACACCTTCGACTGGGCAGAAAGGCTCATATCGCCAATCTCGTCCAAAAACAAAGTCCCTCCGTTTGCCTGCTCAAAATCACCTTTGTGCTGTTTAATGGCTGAGGTAAAAGAGCCCTTTTCGTGTCCGAATAAATTACTTTCAATTAATTCAGCCGGGATTGCCGCACAGTTAACCTCCACGAAAGGACCATTGGCACGTTGGCTCAATGCGTGAAGATGACGGGCAACCAGTTCTTTCCCCGTACCGCTCTCACCGGTTATCAGTACCCGGGCTTCAGTTGGCGCCACTTTATCAATTATCTGCCGGATCTGTTGTATGGCTTCAGATTCGCCAATCATGGCATAGCTGTTGCCAATTTTCTGACGCAACTTGCGGGTTTCATCAAGCAAATCCTTTCGGACAAGGGCATTGCGTAACGTTACCAGTAACCTGTTCAGGTCAAGGGGCTTTGCGATATAATCATAGGCCCCTGTTTTGATGGCTTCAACCGCGGTCTCAATGGTACCATGACCGGAAATCATAATAACCGGTGTATCCGTGATTTTCATGACCTGGGACAACACCTCCATCCCATCCATTCTCGGCATTTTGATGTCACAAAGAATAACATCATACTTGTCCTCATTAACCCGTTTTATCCCTTCCACCCCATCGGAAGCTTCATCAACCTGATACTTCTCATACTCCAATATCTCCCTGAGGGTATTGCGTATGCTTTTTTCATCGTCGATAATAAGGATCCGGTTCATAGAAGAAAATAATTACCAATTACCAATTACGAATGACAATTCAAGAATAGGGAATAAGAATACATGATTGAAGATCAAAGGTAGTTAAAGTTTTGATACTTTTGTGTTGTCATGAAAAGTTGTGCGACCTATATCCTCCTGTTGATCCTGGTAATTTTATTAATTGCAAATTTTTCAACACCTTCCTTTTCCAATATAAACAACCATTTTTCCTCCCCTCCCGTCCAACCTGTCCAACCCGTCTCCCGCTCCAATCTCCTTTTCCCCTGGGCTGGAGGGTTAAATTCCTGCCAGTTTTGTGCACTTGACCTGAACCTCGATGGCATTGAAGATCTCCTTATTTTCGACCGTCATGGCAACCGGAAACTTACTTTTATAAATGGTGGCACACCCAATTCCACAGACTTTACCCATGCCCCGGAATATGCAGGTAAACTTCCAGAACTCCATGATTGGGTAATCAGTGCAGACTATAACTGCGACGGGAAAAAAGATCTTTTTACCTATGGTTTTGGCGGGGTCAGGGTTTTTCAAAACATTTCGGACTCTATATTAAAATTCAAACTCATCACCGATTTACTCGAATCTTATTATTACACCGGAAAAGTAGGAATCCTTGTTACCAGTGTTGATTATCCGGCCCTGGCCGATATTGACAACGATGGGGACCTTGATTTATTGACTTTTTTCGGTCTCGGTTCTTTTGTCGAATATCATAAAAATCTCTCCATGGAAAAATACGGGACCTGCGATAGTCTCGATTACCGACTTACCGATCATTGCTGGGGGAAGTTCAAGGAGAGTGAAGGGGGTAACCACATTGAACTTAACACTGTCTGTCCCTATATGGATTGTTTACCACATACTCCTGAGGATGAACAACAAGCTGCCGGGATGATGGGCCCGGGAGCGCCAAAACACACCGGCTCCACCATGATTGCAACCGATCTGAACAACGACGGATTAAAAGATCTTCTGCTCGGAGATGTTGATTTTCCGGGTTTAATCATGCTTACCAACGGAGGTACAATCGACACGGCACAGATGATAGCGCAGGATTCAACCTTTCCCTCCAATTCGCAGACTGTCAAACTGTTTTCTTTTCCTGTGGCCTCCTGGCTGGATATGGATAACGACGGTTTGAACGACCTGGTCATCTCCCCTTTTGACCCGAATTTAGTGATTGCCGAAAATTTCAATTGTACCTGGTTTTATAAAAACAGAGGAAGTAACACACAACCGGTTTTTGAATTTCAGACCTCGCGGTTTTTTCGCAGTGAGATGATGGACTTTGGTTCAAATGCCTTCCCGGTATTGTATGATTTTGATGGCGACGGACTCACCGATCTGTTTGTCGGTAACTGGGGTTATTACAATTCATCTTATTATTCGCAGGGGGTACTTCATTCATTGTACACATCATCCATCGCTTATTTTAAAAACATCGGTAGCAGTAAAGTTCCTGTTTTTGAATATGTTACCAACGATCTTGCCGGTATTTCCAACCTTCAACTGTTAGGGGCTTATCCTTCCTTTGGTGATCTGAACGGAGACAGCTTCACCGACCTGCTGATCGGAAATGCAGACGGAACCCTGATCTTTTTTCCCAATTCGGGAACAAAGGGGAATGTTCCTGTTTTCGGGAAACCCCAGCCCAATTATCAGCAAATTAATGTGGGCGCTTATAGTACACCGCAACTTTTTGATCTTGACAGGGATGGTTTCCCGGAACTAATCATCGGGGAACGTCAGGGTAACCTGAATTATTACCACAACCAGGCCTCCCTGAACGATCCGGTTTTTACGTTGGTGACCGACAGTTTGGGGAAGATCAATGTTACCAATTATCACATTTCCTGGAATGGTTACAGTACCCCCTGCTTTTTTCGTTTGCCGGATACAGGTACAAGGCTTCTGGTAGGATCTGAAGAAGGAAAGTTATATCTGTTTGATTCAATTGACGGGAACCTCGAAGGAAAATTTTCTCCTGCTACCGACCTTTATCTCCTGACAGGTGCAGCGCCCAGGGATAGTACTTATGGGTGGCGCACTTCCGGCGCTATTGCCCTGCTAAGCGACCCCGAAAAATTTGACCTTATTGTGGGAAATTTTTCCGGCGGGCTGAATTACATCAGCTCAAAATCTCCTGCCCTGATCATTCCCGGAATCAACCAGACTGAACCTCCGGAAAAAACCAGACTTCTCGTTTTTCCAAATCCGGCAGATGACCATGTTTATGTTGAATTCAACAACGCATCTCTTCCTTCTATGGTAAACACTGACCTCCATGGTCCGGTTCCCATTCAAACCCTCGGCGTTTTCGACATCTTTGGACAAAAATTACGGGATTATACATGGAAAGGGCAACTGCGATTAGATACTTCCATTTTTCCTGATGGCATATACCTGCTCAGAACTGGTTCTATGACCCTTAAACTGATCATCCAACATCCCTGATTCTTTTCATTTGTCTTAATTTTCATCAGGCATACCCGATTCCGGATTACTGATGTCACCGTCTCCCCATTTCCCTGAAACAACAAGGATTGATAATCCAATGCCATTGTTTTTTAGGTATGATTTAAACGAAAAAAGAAGAATGATATAAAAAAGTTATTAACAAGTGGAGGTTTGTGGAGGAAAGTGGAGTTTTTTATCTATATTTACACTCGAAAAAAAAAGAGCGGTGCCAACAACGAACCTGATTGGTGAATTTGAATGTCGGATTGATGACAAGAGTCGCATCATCTTGCCTTCTGCCCTGAAAAAACAGATCAGTCAGGAAGCGCAGGAAAAGTTTGTGATCAATCGTGGATTTGAAGGGTGCCTTGTTCTTTATCCCTACAATGTATGGAAGGAGACTACCGAAAACATCAATAAGTTGAACCTTTTTGTGCATGATAACCGTCGGTTTGTACGCTTTTTTTATAATGGCGCAACGGAGTTGACACTCGACAGCCAGAACCGGTTATTGTTACCAAAGACTTTGCTTGGTTTTGCATCCATTGAAAAAGAGGTCATTTTATTTGCCTATTCTGACAGGATTGAAGTTTGGGATAAACACACCTATCAGCAGTTGTTGTCGAAAGAGCCTGAAGATTTTGCCCAGTTGGCTGAAAAAGTCATGGGAAAACAAGAGAGAAGTAGCGCTATTGATGATGTACCATAACAGTGTTTTGCTCAACGAGAGCGTGGAATTTTTGGCCATTCGGCCGGATGGTATTTATGTGGATGCCACTTACGGGGGCGGGGGGCACACCAAGGCCATCCTGGATCAACTTACCAATGGTAAAGTGATTGCTTTTGATCAGGATGAGGAGGCTATAGATAACCGGATTAATGACCCCAGGCTCATTATGGTAAACAGCAATTTCAGGTTCCTCCGTAATTTTCTGATGCTGCACCGGGTATTACCGGTTGACGGGGTGCTGGCGGACCTTGGTATCTCTTCACATCAGATTGATCAGCCGGAACGTGGTTTTTCGACTCGTTTTGAGGGGATCCTTGATATGCGTATGGACAGGAGGAAGGGACAGACTGCAAGAGATATTGTAAACCAATACGGTGAAGAAAAATTATCCGATTTATTCCGGATTTATGGTGAGATTCGAAATGCGCGCAGACTGGCTTCCCACATCGTAGTAAATCGGAAAAACAAATCCATAGAGACCACCTCAGAACTGAAGGAGATAGCTCAAACCTGTGCCGAGCGGGGAAAAGAGAACAAATACCTGGCCCAGGTTTTTCAAGCCCTCCGCATCGAAGTCAACCAGGAAATGGACGCGTTAAAAGCGTTTTTAACCCAGTCAACAGGTTGTCTGAAACCTGGGGGCAGATTGGTGGTGATCGCATATCATTCGCTGGAAGACAAACTGGTTAAGAATTACTTCCGGTCGGGCAATTTTGAAGGCAGGATTGAAAAGGATTTTTTTGGGAACATCCTGGCCCCGCTCAACCTTGTTACACGAAAAGCAATTGTTGCCCAGGCTTCAGAAATTGAAAAAAACAACCGTTCACGGAGCGCCCGTTTGCGGGTTGCTGAAAAAAATAAAGATGCAGGACCATTGGAAATATGTTGATCAACCACAGCATGGTAAAACCAATACCTGGTCGGAACCCGGTTTGAGTGAAGAAAACAGTGAACCCGGTTCAAATCAACCCCAGCGTGGAGAGCAGGTAAGATCTGTAAAAAAAAACAGAAAAAGCCGTAAGGCGGTCAAAGACTTTTTGGGAGGTGATTACCTGACACGGGAATGGGTCACCGGCAACATACCATTTCTTTTCTATGTTGCAGTACTCACAATGATTTATATCGGAAACACCTATTACACGGAAAAGAAATACAAAGATATAGAGCGAACAAAAAATGAGTTGAAAGAATTGCGTTACCGGTATATCACGACCAAGTCGACCCTGATGTTCCAGTGCCGGCAATCGGAAATTTCGAAGCATGCAATTGAATATGGGCTAAAAGAAACCATCTTCCCACCCTATAAGATCCTCTATTCGGGAAACACCCTGAGCGCCAAACAAGAATAACAGGATGAAAGAGATAAAAAAAGACATATTGGTCCGAGTCTATATTGTTTATTTCGGTATTCTGCTTTTTGGCCTGATTATCATTGCACGTGTTGTCATGATCCAGCAGCTGGACAAAAAAAAATATTCATCCATGGCTTTAAAGCAGGAGATCCATCTTGAAGAAGTTGAAGCTATCCGTGGCAATATTTGTGCCGACGATGGAACCCTGCTGGCAGTAAGCGTTCCCATTTTTGAAGTCCGGATGGATGTCATTACCGATTCTATTTCCGATGTTGTTTTCAGAAACAATGTCGATTCCCTGTCGATCTGCCTTTCGAACCTCTTTCATGATCGTAAGCCGTCGGAATACAAAGATATGTTGTGGGAAGCCCGGCGTAACAACTCCCGGTTTCTTTTAATTCAACGCGATGTCACCTATCCGGATTTGAACAAAATGCGGAAATTTCCCATTTTCCGACGGGGTAAATACAAAGGGGGGTTAATTGTAATCCCCCGTTACGAGCGGGAATTACCTTATAAATCACTGGCCAGAAGGATCATTGGTTATGAAAGCGGCGAGGGAAAGAACAAAGTATATGTCGGGCTTGAAGGATCATTCAGTGAAAATCTTCAGGGTACCAACGGGCAACGCCTAATGCGACGTGTAGGCGGTCAGGCCTGGATGCCGGTAGATACCGAAAGCGAGATCGAACCCCGGAATGGCGATGATCTCATTACAACCATCGACGTAAACATTCAGGATCTGGCAGAAACAGCCCTCCGGAAGGAGTTGATTGCCGACAGCGCCGATCATGGTTGTGTCATCCTGATGGAGGTCAAAACCGGTTATATCCGGGCAATGGCAAACCTGGGACTAACAAAGAACGGCACCTATGAAGAAATTCTGAATTATGCTATTGGAGAGAGTCAGGAAACCGGATCTACCTTCAAGCTGGCATCGTTTCTTGTCGCGTTGAACGATGGTAAAATCACTCCCGAAACCCCGGTCAATTGTAATGGAGGGATAACGACCTATTCCGGAAGAAAAATGGAGGATTCACATCACGGTCTTTATGTAGTCCCTGCCCGTGAAGTATTTGAAAAATCGTCGAATGTGGGAACCTCTCGGATGATATATACGGCTTACTCGGCAAATCCCCAGAAGTTTATCGACGGACTTTACCGGATCGGGATCAACCGTCCGTTAAACCTGCAGATTGCCGGCGAAGGCCGTCCTTATATCAAGACAACAAAAAGTAAATTCTGGTCGGCATTATCACTTCCATGGATGTCGATCGGATATGAGATTTACCTGGCTCCCATTCACCTGTTGACCCTATACAATGCCGTTGCCAACAATGGGACCATGGTAAAACCTCTTTTTGTCAGGGAGATACGCAGAAACGGGAAACCACTTCAACGATTTGATCCAATAATCATCAATCCGCAGATCGTTTCACCCGCAGCCATCAGAAGCGCACAAAACCTTCTTTTAGGGGTAGTGGAAGAGGGCACTGGTCAGGGGATCAGGACACCCCACTACAAAATTGCAGGAAAAACAGGAACCGTGCAGATTGCAGCCAACAATAAAGGCTACCGTCAGGGAACCCGACAGGTACAGTACAAAGGTTCTTTTGTGGGGTATTTCCCGGCCAATAATCCGAAATATTCCTGTATCGTTGTGATTGTCAATCCAAAAAAAGGAAAATATTATGGGGGTTCTGTAGCAGCGCCTGTTTTCAGGGAATTATCTGATAAACTGTATGCAATTCGTCCCGACATCATCATTCCACTGCCTGAAGATACCAGTTCGAATTTCTTACCCAATGGCCATCCGGGTTTCGTGTCCGACCTGTCCGAAGCAGTTATATCACTCGGTATTAAATCAATACGAACCAACAGTATCGCTCCCTGGGGGAATCCGGAAACTACATCGGATCAAATTATTATTACACCACAAGGATTTAGCAAAGGGATTATGCCCGATGTAAAAGGCATGGTTCTAAAAGATGCTTTATTTCTGCTGGAACAACAGGGATTGCATGTCCTGGTCAACGGAAAAGGCAACGTGGTCAATCAATCCCTTTTGCCCGGGGCCATGATCACAAAAGGGATGCCGGTTGTGATTGAACTTCGTTTAAAACAGGACAAACCCAAACCTGAAGCCTGATGGAATTAAAGGAAATCATCGGTGATATCATCATTCGCGAAAGCACGGGAGATACCCATATTCTGGTAACCGGTCTAAGTTTTGATTCACGGAGCATGGTTGCGGGCAACCTTTTTATTGCCATCCGGGGAACGGCTTCCGACGGACATGATTTTATTGAGGCGGCCCTTTTCCGCGGCGCAGTTGGTGTGGTTTGCGAGGTTGTTCCCGTCAACAAAAAAGAGGGCATCTGCTATATTGTTGTGGAAAACAGCAGCATTGCACTGGGTAAAATGGCATCCACATTTTACGGAAACCCTTCTGGAAAGTTGCATTTGATTGGTGTTACCGGAACCAATGGTAAAACGACAACAGTCACTTTATTGCACCGGCTATTTCTCAGTCTTGGATACGGTTGTGGCCTGATTTCAACCATTGTAAACAAGATAAACACCACTGAATTTCCAGCAACACATACAACCCCTGATCCCATCCGGCTAAACGAATTGATGGCCCGGATGGTGGATGCCGGATGTGAATATTGCTTTATGGAGGTTTCATCGCATGCTGTGGACCAGCATAGAATTTCAGGGTTAACCTTTTCAGGGGGTATTTTTACCAATCTCACGCACGATCATCTCGATTATCATAAAACCTTTGAAGCTTATCTTAAAGCAAAAAAGCGTTTTTTCGACCTGCTTCCTTGCGGTTCCTTCGCATTGATTAACAAGGACGACAAAACCGGCCCTGTTATGTTGCAGAATACAGAGGCAACGAAATACACTTACAGCCTTCGCGGAATGGCTGATTTTCGGTGCAATATTATTGAAAATCAGTTTGATGGTCTTCTACTTAACATAGATGGAACAGAGGTTTGGTTCAAACTGATCGGGACTTTTAATGCCTACAATTTACTCTCGGTATATGCAGCGGCGATTTTGCTGGGCCAGGAAAAAACCGGTGTCCTCACCACTTTAAGCCGGTTGGATCCGGTCGACGGAAGATTTAATTATGTCAGATCCCCTGAAAATGTCACTGCAATTGTGGATTATGCCCACACCCCCGATGCTTTGCAAAACGTGCTGGAAACAATAAACAGCATCCGGGGGCATCATGAACAGTTGATTACCGTGGTTGGCGCCGGAGGTAACCGGGATATTTCGAAACGCCCCATCATGGCTGCCATTGCATGTAAATTCAGCGACCGGGTGATTTTCACCTCCGACAACCCCCGTTTTGAAGACCCGGAGGCTATCCTGGCAGACATGAAACGGGGAGTTGAACTTCACCAGGTTGGGAAAATACTGACCATTGTGAACCGGGAGGAGGCAATTAAAACGGCATGTGCCCTGGCCCGACCGGGAGATATTCTGCTGGTTGCAGGGAAAGGACATGAAAACTACCAGGAGGTACAGGGTGTTAAGCGCCATTTTAACGATAAAGAAATACTACAGGCTATTTTCGGAAATACAAACCTGATCAATCCGTAAGAGGATGTTATACTATTTTTTTTCATGGTTGGACACAACCTTCAACTTCCCCGGGGCAGGGGTTTTTCAATATATCTCTTTCAGGGCGGCGGCGGCGCTTATAACCTCGCTGTTCATCACCATGATCATCGGGAAAAGACTGATCCATTTCCTGCATAAAAAACAGGTGGGTGAAACCGTACGTGATCTTGGGCTTGCAGGGCAAAATCAAAAACAAGGTACCCCAACCATGGGAGGGTTGATTATTCTTTCGGCCATTTTGGTCCCGTCACTTTTGTTTGCAAAACTGCACAATATATATATCATCCTCGTAATGATAGCGACCTTATGGCTGGGATTGATCGGATTTCTGGATGATTATATTAAAGTATTTAAAAAAGATAAAAAGGGGCTGTCTGGTAAGTTGAAAATCCTCGGACAGATCGGACTAGGACTGATTGTAGGATTTACGATGTATTTCAGCGATCGTATTGTGATCCGGGAACGGATCCAACAATCAGCCTATGTTCCTACAACGGATGTTTTCAATGTTGAAGGAGGTGTTGCCACACACGATAAGGCACGGATATTTTCGAAGGATGCAGTGAAGTCAACAAAAACAACCATTCCTTTTATAAAGAACAACGAATTTGATTACAGTCATTTTGTTTCATGGTTGGGAAAAGGCGCCAAACAGTGGACCTGGCTGATTTTTATACCCATTGTGATCTTCATCATCATTGCCGTATCCAATGGAGCCAATCTCACCGATGGCCTGGACGGGCTTGCAACCGGAACTTCGGCCATCATTGGGTTAACCCTTGGGGTATTTGCCTATGTTTCGGGGAACATTGTATTTGCCAATTACTTAAATATCATGTATATACCAAATACCGGAGAGCTAACAATTTATATTTCAGCATTTGTGGGCGCGTGTATAGGTTTCTTATGGTACAATTCTTATCCGGCTCAGGTCTTTATGGGAGATACCGGAAGTCTTGCTTTGGGGGGGATCATTGCCGTGTTTGCCATAATGATCCGGAAAGAGATACTGATCCCTATTTTTTGCGGGGTTTTTTTAGCAGAAAACCTTTCGGTAGTGATGCAGGTTGGATGGTTCAAGTACACCCGGAGGAAATTCGGGACAGGGCGGAGAATATTCAAAATGGCGCCCCTTCATCATCATTTCCAGATGTTGGGATACCATGAATCGAAAATTGTCCTGCGCTTTTTTATTGTCAGCATCATGCTGGCTGTTTTATCCATTGTAACACTCAAACTCAGATAACAACCATGACATTAGAAGCCTTAGCAAAACAAGGGCACACCACGGTGTACGACTCATTGGCTGCCTCCATTGGGCCAAAAATCAGGGACATCAGAAAAGAGTTCATCAAAGAGAGTTTCTCGGGGTTTCAACAACCGGAACATCGGCTCGAAACAGTTGCCAATATTCACGGAATGGAGTTTATCAACGATTCGCGTTCATCCAATATCAATGCTACCTGGTATGCCATTGAGAGTATTTCCAGGCCGATTATATGGATTGTTGGCGGTGTTGAAAACGGCAATGATTATTCGGTTGTATATCCCTTGGTGAAACGTTTTGTACAGGGCATAATATGCCTGGGACTCGATAACCGTCGTATCCACGAGGCATTTGATGATCTGTGTAAACCCATGGCTGACGTTATCACTATGGGGGCGGCGGTGCAGGCTGCCTATTCCATGGGAATCCGGAACGAGGTAATCTTACTTTCACCGGCATGTGCCAGCTTCGATCTGTTTGAAAACTTCGAAGAACGGGGAAAAGCATTCCGGGAAGCGGTAAAAAAATTATAAACTGACAGACCATGCCACACTTTCTAAGGGAGATAAAGGGAGATAAAGTAATCTGGATCGTTGTTGTGATTCTGTGCATTTTTTCTATACTGGCCGTTTACAGTAGTACCGGAACCCTTGCATATAAAAAACAACATGGCAATACTGAATACTATCTTGTCAAACATTTTCTCATCCTGTGTTTTGGCCTCATTCTTATGTACATAACCCATTTGATAAAATATACCTATTATTCGCGTATTTCGCAGATCGGATTATTTCTGACATTGCCATTGCTTCTGGTTACGCTGGTTTCGGGTACCAATTTGAACGAAGCGCCCCGTTGGCTGACGGTCCCGTTGGTTAACCTGACGTTTCAAAGTTCCGATATTGCCAAACTTTTTCTCTTCATGTACCTGGCCAGGATCCTGAGTAAAAAACAAGAGATGGTACAGGATTTCCGTAAAGGGTTTCTTCCGGTGATAATCCCGGTAATCCTGGTCACCCTTCTTATTTTACCCGCGAATTTCTCAACTGCAGCCATATTGTTTGTGACGAGCCTGATCATCATGTTTATCGGGAGGATCAGTATGAAGTATATGGTGTCGCTGATCGCACTGGGTTTTATCGGTATTATTATCATCTTTTCATTATCCAAATCTTTTCCTAAACTATTACCCCGCACCCCTACCTGGATTGCCCGGATTGACAATTTTATCAACAAGGACAAAGCCGATACAGACGCCACATATCAAATTGATCAGGCGAAGATTGCCATTGTTTCGGGAGGGATTCTCGGAAAATCGCCGGGGAAGAGCACCCAGCGGAATTTTTTGCCCCATCCCTACTCCGATTTCATTTTTGCCATTATCATTGAAGAATATGGACTGGCCGGAGGCGGTTTTTTATTGTTTCTTTATCTTATTCTCTTTTTCAGGGTTATCCGTGTTGCCAGTCGAAGTGAAGGGAATTTTGGTTCATTACTGGTTGTGGGTATCGGGTTTAGTTTGGTTTTCCAGGCGCTAATTAATATGGCCGTAGCGGTAGACCTGTTTCCGGTAACCGGTCAAACATTGCCATTAGTAAGCATGGGGGGCACCTCAATCTGGTTCACCAGCATATCGTTGGGTATAATCCTTAGTGTAAGCCGGAGGACAGAGATGGAGACCAAAGATGGGACGGAGGTTGAAGTTCTTCAGGAACCGGGGTTGGGTATTAATCCTCAAACAGCCATGGTACCATGACAAAGATAATAATCAGCGGCGGGGGAACCGGTGGACATGTTTATCCGGCCATTGCCATTGCCAATGCCCTGAAAGCAAAGGAAGAGGACATGGATATTTTGTTTATCGGGGCGCAGGGCCGGATGGAAATGGAAAAAGTACCGGCAGCAGGTTATCGAATTGAAGGTCTGAAAATAAGCGGATTTCAAAGAAAGTTTACCTGGAAAAATCTGACTTTCCCATTCAAACTGGCAGTAAGTTTGATGAAAGCAAGGAAAATAATTACCCATTTCAAACCCGATGCCGTTATCGGGGTTGGAGGTTATGCCAGCGGCCCGACCTTGCGGTTGGCGGCATCAAGAGGAATCCCATGCCTGATCCAGGAACAGAATTCATTTCCCGGGATGACAAATCGCTTATTGGCTGAAAAAGTCCGTACAATCTGCGTGGCTTATCCAGGGATGGAGAAATTTTTTCCGGTTGAAAAAATCAGACTGACCGGGAACCCCATTCGCCAGGACCTGGTAAACCTTACAGGTAAAGAAAAAGAAGCACGGGCCTATTTCGGGTTTAAGGATGATGAAAAGGTCGTTTTGGTGTTGGGTGGCAGTCTTGGCGCCGCAAACATAAACAAAGCCATGTTAAAATTTATTGGGGAAAACGTCACCTCTGAAATCCCCTTCCAGATCATCTGGCAAACCGGAAATTATTATTATGAAGCCGTATATAAAAATCTACAGAATGAAGGATGCAGGGTTCCAGGCTCTTCCCTCCTTCCGAATGAAGGTCCCGGTGGCTATGATTTCCGGCATCCGGCATCCGGTATCGGGAAAGTAGTTGTTGTCCCATTCATCAACCGGATGGACCTGGCTTATTCCATTGCCGATCTGATCGTTTCAAGGGCAGGGGCCATTGCCATTTCAGAGCTGAGTGTTATTGCACGGCCCATCATTCTCGTTCCATCGCCCAATGTGGCCGAAGACCATCAGACAAAAAATGCCGAGGCGTTTGTCAGACAAAAGGCAGCCCTGATGGTGCGTGATCAGGATGCATCAGAGATGCTGGGGAATACCATCGTCAAACTGATCAATGACTGCTCTCTTCAGCAAGAACTGACAAACCATTTAAGACCCCTGGGGATAATGGATGGCGCGGAAAAAATAGCAGAAGAGACTCTCAAACTGCTTCCCGGAGCTATGAAAAAAGAAAACCGGCATTTGACATTAACTCCATTGAAACAGACCAGATGATGAAACCCGAAAAACTTAATTCGGTTTATTTTATTGGCATTGGAGGGATAGGCATGAGTGCGTTGGCACGTTATTTTTCCAGGCTGGGAATTTCGGTCTCGGGTTATGACCGCACCCCAACACCTTTAACCAGTGAACTTATCCATGAGGGCATTCCGGTTCATTTTGAAGAAAACCTCGGTCTCATTCCGGAAAATCCTGACCTTGTAATTTATACACCTGCTGTTCCAAGCGATCATATCGAATTTCTCCATTACAAAAGGTTGGGTTTTCCCCTGAAAAAAAGGGCAGAGGTTCTGGGCTTGATTACGGCGCCCCTGAAAACCATTGCAGTAGCCGGTACTCATGGAAAAACAACCACTTCTGCCCTGATAGCCCACATCCTATACAGCGCCGGTATTGATTTTCTGGCGTTTCTGGGAGGTATCGCAAAAAATTACGGAAACAATTTTATCGACTTCCCTTCCATCAATAATCCGGCTTCTGCCCACACAAACCACAAACAGAACCGGTTTTGCGTGGTTGAGGCCGATGAATATGACCGTTCATTCCTTCAACTAACACCGCATATTGCCATTATCACCTCCGCCGATCCCGATCATCTGGATATTTATGGCCATGCGGACGATCTGAAAAGAACTTTCGAAGAATTTACCTCGCGTATTGACGAAGGAGGTAAACTGATACTCAAACAAGGGGTTTTGATAAAACCTTTTCATAAACAACGTTATACAGAATATTCCTATTCGGTTGCCGATCAAGCATCATTCTATGCGACAAATATCCGGTTAGACGAAGATCTGTATCATTTCGATCTGATCACTCCGGAAAAGAGGTATGAACATTTCACCCTGGGCATTCCCGGTTTGTTTAATCTTGAAAATGCAGTGGCAGCATTGTCGGTAGGCCATATCCTGGGCTTGGATGAGGCAACCATGAAAAGAGCGCTCCGAAGTTATCAGGGAGTTCAGCGACGGTTTGATTTCCGGATCCGGCGCAATGATTTTATTTACATCGATGATTATGCGCACCATCCCGAAGAGCTTCGTGCATGTATCGGTTCCGTCAGGACCATCTACCCCGGAAAAAAGATAACCGGAATTTTTCAGCCCCATCTTTTTACCAGGACCCGTGACATGGCTGCCGACTTTGCCCGTAGCCTCGAATTATTGGATGCGCTCTACCTGCTTGATATTTATCCTGCACGCGAAAAGCCCATTGAGGGTGTTGATTCGTCCATGTTGTTGGATTTAATCAGGTTAGAGCATAAAACCCAAACAACGAAGACGGAGGTGCTCCCCCTTTTATTAAAAAACAAGCCGGAAATCCTGATGACATTAGGCGCAGGTGATATTGATCAACTCGTAAAACCCATAACGGAAGCTTTTGGTAAAGCGTAGCAAAGCATGAAGAAGTTTTTAAAAATATTGAAAATAACCATCTGGATACTTCTCCTTGCTGGTGCATTTGTTTTAATTGGTTATGCAGAGGTCAGCTATTTTAACCGCAGGTGCAGTGCAGTTCGTATTTCAATCGATTATGGGGCGGCCGATATGCTTATCACCAAAGGGGATATTGATTCCGTTGTAAGGAAAACTGCAGGGATACTCCATGGAAAGCCTTTGGGGCTGATCCATTCCGGGGCCATAGAAAAAGCTGTGAGGTCACAGCCTTATGTTTCAAGGGTATCGGTTTATGAAGACCATAAAGGAGATCTATTCATCGATGTTAAGCAGCGGGAACCGATCCTTCGGATTATAAATAACAAATATGAAAATTTTTATATCGATGATGCAGGCGCTTTTCTTCCTGTCAATCCCAATTATTCGGCAAACGTTCTGGTTGCCAACGGATTTATTACGGATTCATACATAAAAAATCCGGGTTACAGAGTCAATATCATGGTCATCTCCGATTCCATATATCACGATTCATTAATGACCAGCCTTTACCGACTGGCCAAGTACATATCGCATGATAAATTCCTGAAATCGCAAATTGGTCAGATTTATGTTAATGATTGTCAGGAATTTGAACTCATTCCACGGGTCGGCGATCATGTGGTACTACTCGGTAAAGCGCAGGAACTGGACCAGAAATTCCGTAAACTTTATGCTTTTTACCGATTGGGCCTTAACAAAATAGGTTGGAATAAATACAACATAATCAATATTAAATATAAGAACCAGGTGGTTTGTTCTAAAATGTAATTTACTTATGAAAAACTCAGGTATCATCGTCGGTCTCGACATTGGCACGACGAAAATTGCAGTTATTGTCGGCCGTAAAAACGAACATGGAAAAATAGAAATACTGGGATATGGCAAAGTTCCTTCCATTGGCGTAAAACGGGGTGTTGTTGCCAACATTGACAACACGGTACAATCAATCAAAGAGGCGGTAGCGGAAGCGTCCGGTAAATCAGGGGTAGATATAAAATTTGTCAACGTCGGGATAGCCGGGTTACATATTAAAAGTTTGCAGCACAGGGGGAATATCATTCGTGAAAACAGTGAGGTTGAAATCAGCCAGGATGATATTGACAAGCTGTGCAACAGCATGTACAACCTGAACATGAACCCGGGGGAAGAGATTCTGGATGTAATCCCACAGGAATTCACTATTGACGGGGAGCATGGCATAATGACCCCCAAAGGATATACGGGGAGCTCGCTTGAAGCAAATTTCCATATCATCATCGGGCAAACGGCAGCGGCAAAAAACATCTACAAATGTGTTCGAAAAGCCGGTCTCGAGGTCGTTGAACTTATTCTGGAGCCCATTGCATCGTCGGAAGCAGTATTAAACGAAGATGAAAAAGAGGCAGGGGTTGTATTGGTCGATATTGGCGGGGGAACCTCTGATATTGCCATTTTTCATGCCGGGATCATCCGCCACACGGCCGTTATTCCTCTGGGTGGAGAGATTATCACAGAGGATATCAAAGAGGGATGTTCTATCATAAAAAAACATGCTGAAGAGTTGAAAGTGAAATTCGGATCGGCCCTTGCACGCGAAAACAAGGAGGAAGAGATTGTCGCCATTCCGGGACTCAGGGGGCGTACCCCCAAGGAGATCAGCCTGAAAAACCTGGCAAACATCATTCAGGCAAGGATGGAAGAGATCATTGAGCATATTTATTATGAAATACGCAATTCAGGATACGAGAAAAAACTGATAGGGGGCATCGTTATCACAGGTGGTGGCGCACATCTGAAACACATTGCGCAGCTGACGGAATTTATGACCGGCCTCGACACCCGTATCGGTTACCCGAATGAACATCTTGCCAGCGAAATTCCGGCTGAAATGACAAGCCCTATGCACGCAACAGGGATCGGACTGGTAATTGAAGGGATCATCAGGTATGAAAAAGAGATGGAAAAGAACAAACCGGAAGAACCTGCATCCGACACGGAAACTCCCTCATCACCGGAGAAGAAAAAGAGATTCAAAGATAAAAAACCAAAGGCCCCTTCAAAATCAGGAAAAGGCTTCCCCGACCGGTTTCTCGATAAGATCAGAAGCATTTTTGATGAAGATGTGGAGTAGCCTGCTATTAACAATGAACCTGTTGATAAAAAAAATAAACTCCGGCATTTTCAAAATTCTTTATTAATATTTTTAATCACCCCAAAAATGATCCCCATGTCTGAAATTTTAAAATTCGATTTACCTAAAAACCAATCCTCTATCATAAAAGTCATCGGGGTTGGTGGTGGTGGAAGCAACGCCGTTAACCACATGTTCCATCAGGGTATCAAAGGTGTCGACTTCATCATTTGCAATACCGATGCACAGGCAATGGAATCAAGTCCGGTTCCGCTTAAAATCCAGCTTGGTGCGAACCTGACCGGGGGGTTGGGCGCCGGGGCAGCCCCTTCGGTTGGCCGGAATGCCGCACTTGAAAATTCAGAGGATATACGTTCGGTACTCGAAAAAGGGACCAAAATGCTCTTCATTACAGCCGGACTTGGGGGTGGGACCGGTACCGGGGCAGCGCCGGTAATTGCACAAATTTCGAAAGAACTCGACATCCTGACCGTAGGGATTGTTACCATCCCATTTTCATTTGAAGGACGGAAGCGGCGGCAATCAGCCGAAGACGGTATCCGCCAGCTCAAACAAAATGTGGACGCCCTATTGATCATCAGCAACGATAAACTCCGTATGTTGTGTGGCGACCTTCCGCTCTCTGAAGCTTTTAAACGCGCCGATAATGTTCTCACCACAGCAGCCAAAGGCATCGCTGAAATCATTACAGTGGCCGGTTATATCAATGTTGACTTTGAAGATGTAAAAACTGTGATGAAAAACAGCGGTGTTGCAATCATGGGTACCGGTATTGCCAATGGCCCCAACCGGGCCCAACTGGCAGTTGAAGATGCGCTTAATTCACCCCTGCTCGATAATAATGATATTGAAGGGGCCATGAACCTGCTTCTTTACATATCTTCGGGAAAAAATGAAATTACCATGGATGAGGTTACCGAAGTAACCGATTACATCCAGAATAAAACGCAATCGACGGCTGAAGTTATCTGGGGCAATGGTTATGACGAAAAACTCGACGACAATATCAGCGTTACAATCATTGCAACCGGTTTCGACGCTGAGCACAAGAAACCCGATCCCATGAAACCCGTCGATGTAAAAGTTCATAAACTCTATGGCGATGCCCCCGGGCCTTCGGTTGAAAAACGCATCTACATCCCGGAACCGGAAATTCCATTCATTATTGAGACCCATGAAGAGATAAGGAAGGAACCCATTCTTGCGGAATCGCCGGTAACCATAACGGAACTGGAAATAAAACAGGAGGTGAACCAGGAAGCGGAACCACAATCAGAACCGGAATTTGCAACAGATTACCAACCGGAATTTGCATCTCCGGAGAATATCCGCACCTTTGAATTTAACCTTGAAAAACCACAATCTGAAAAACAGGCGGAACCGGCAGAGGCCCTGGTGAGTGAATTTCAACAGCAGGATAGCGTCAATGAACCGGTCGCAGAAATGCATTATCCGTTGAAACCCGTCATTCCTCCGGGCTGGCCTGTTGAATCAGACCCTAGCGATCCAATGAATAAAAAGTCTTTTGAACGGGTATCCAAATTACGGTCGTTGAGTGAAAAACTGAAAAATCACACCCCCATCGAAAATAACCTTTATGAACTGGAAAGTGTCCCTGCATACAAACGCAGGAATATCGAATTGAATGAAGCAACTCCATCGTCGGAATCACAGGTAGCCAAATTTATAGTTACCGAAAATCCGGATAAATCTGTTGAGATTCGCAGTGAAAATTCATTTCTTCATAACAATGTCGACTAATGGGACTCGAACAAAAAATCAACGATGAGATAAAAGCCACGATGCTGGCTCGCAATCCGGAAAAGCTTGAAGCTTTACGCGCTATCAAGGCTGCTTTATTGCTCGAAAAAACCAAGGAAGGCGCCACCGGAGAAATTTCCGAAACCACGGAGTTGAAAATTCTCCAAAAATTGGTAAAACAACGTCGCGAATCGGCCGAAATTTATCATAATGCCAATCGGGACGACCTTTCGAAAAAAGAGTTATTCGAGGCTTCCATTATTGAGACCTTTCTTCCCCGGCAACTTTCCACCGAAGAAATTACCCAGGTGATAAAAACAGTGATTGAACAAACCGGAGCAAGCTCCATTAAAGATATGGGGAGGGTAATGGGGGCTTCTTCCAGAGAACTTGCCGGTAAAGCAGATAATAAAATGATCTCGGAAATTGTGAAAAAATTGTTGGGTGGATAAAATATCATCCCTCTTCAGTTGCCTCGTGTTTTTGATAATTTCTTTCCCGATGGTTTGATATCCATTTTGAAATCAGGCAGGATACGTTCCATAAAAATTTCCATCGTCCAAATCCGTTTTTCACATCGGCATACCAGCGCTCTCCGCGTAATATTTTTCCAAAAGCCATCCAAACACGGTTATGGTCCCTTACCAGGTGATGAATTTTTCGTGGAACCGTATTAAAGAGGTTTTTGATCCGGTTGGCTTCCAGCAATTCGGTCATCAACTCCTGGTTTACCGATTCCGAATATTTCCCCAACGAGCCCGATCGTCCCTGCAGATAATCAGCACAGGCCATCGCTGCCAGTTTACCACTCCGAACCGCATAATAGATCCCCTCGCCGGTCAAAGGGTCGGTTAGTCCGCCGGCATCGCCGGTAACCAGAATGCGTCCCTGATGGAAAACACTTTTTTGCATTCTTACCGGTATCGGCCATGCTTTCAGGGAGATGGTTTCCAAAACCCGAAGGGTTGGTCCTTGATCCGGTATCCCGTTTCCGGTTTCGAGATACTTTAGAAAGCGTTGATAATATGGAATCATATATTTTGAAAGGGTAGCAGGCCCTCCCACCCCCATCGAAAAATGGTCATTTTTAGGGAAAACCCATCCATAACCACCTGGGAATGTGCCCCAATCGAGAAATACGGTCTGCGAAAAATTCTTCAGGGATGCATGATCGGTTTTTATTTCCGCTTCCCATGCCATTCCCTGCATGATATTCCCGTGCAAACCCGCCTTACGGGAAATCCTGCTGGTAGCCCCATCCGCTCCGATGAGAAGGGCGCTCCGAAAAACCCCATTCCGGGTTTGGACTTCCACGAACCTGTTGGTCTGAAAAACGTCTGTCACCGGTTCCCCAAAAAGGACTTTCACCCCGGCCGATACTGCTTTTTCAAGCAGGAATGCGTCGAATTTTTCGCGCATGGTACAATAGATCATCGGGGTGGCAGAAGTGCGGTGAAAAACCTCTTTAAAATGGGTAGAAAACCGGATATCGTATATGGTTGTTTCAATAATCCCGGAGAGATCGAAAGGGATCTCCCGGAGAATTTTATGGGTAAGACCGGCGCCACAAACTTTGTACCTTGGGAAAACTGATTTTTCGAGGAGTAGTACGCGAATTCCCTGAACAGCCAGTTCATAGGCAGCAATTGCTCCGGCAGGGCCTGCTCCGGCAACAATAACATCTGCATTGATATCCATACAAAAGTTGTAAACCGTTTACCGGAGCAACGTCAAAACCTCTTTTAAAAGCTTATCCTTATTGACCGGTACCACACCGACCTCTTCGCAAACCAATCCTCCTGCAAGATTTGAAATAAAGGCCAGTTCATAGGGTGAACGTTTGGCAGCAAGGCACAGGGAAGCAACGCTGATCACGGTATCCCCTGCTCCGGATACATCGGAAATGATACGCATATGTGCCGGAACGAAGATACTTTTTTCTTCCTGTTTGTTCTTCATGCTGATGATCACCCCTTTTTCTGACAGGGTGGTGAGTACATATTCACAATTCAGATCGGCACGCAATTTTTGGGCAGCATCCATAATCACCTGACGATTATTGAGATCCGTGATCAGGCTCATCCCATCTTTTAACTCTTTGAGGTTGGGTTTGAACAGGGTCACCTGTTGATAGGCCATGAAATTTTTCTTCTTTGGATCAACTGTTACCGGTATTTTCAGCGGTTGTGCCATAGCTATTACTTCCCTGATGAGCCTTGGGGTAATAACGCCCTTATCGTAATCCTGGAAGATGATGCAATCAACTTTTTCCCTTGCCAAAACCTGTTCAATTACCCGGATCAGGGTGATATAGTCGCTTTCGACCAGATCGTGGTCAACCTCTTCATCAACGCGCAACATCTGATAAGTATTTCCAAATATCCGGAACTTTGTGGTTGTAATCCGTCGTTTGCTGCGAATGATCCCGGTGGCCTCAATCTTCTCCTTTTTTAGAAGTTTGAGAAACTGGGCCCCTTTTTCATCGGCCCCAATCACGGAGCAGAGGATCGGCCGGGCGCCCATGGAACGGATGTTCATTGCAACATTGGCAGCGCCACCCATCCGGTGCTCCTGTTTTCTCAATGCAACGATGGGAATGGGGGCCTCAGGAGAGATACGTTCCACTTTGCCCCAGAGATAGGAATCCACCATAACATCCCCGATGACCATCACCGACAAGGAGTTAAACTCATCAAAAAGTTGTTTGTAATTCGTTTCTTTTTGCATGCAACTGTTGATTTACATACGAATATTCATGAAAAACCAGGCGTTAAACCCCGTTGAAATGATAATCGGCTATGGTTTTGATTTTTATATTGGGTTTGTCGCTGTGGATTTTTCCGTCCATCAACCGGATAATGCGATGGGCATGCTCGGCAATGTCTTCTTCATGGGTAACAATAATGACGGTATTTCCCATCTTATGAATATCTTCAAGAAGCCCTAAAATTTCGATGGAAGTTTTTGAGTCAAGGTTCCCGGTTGGTTCGTCAGCAAGAATGATGGCCGGATTGTTCACCAGTGCCCGGGCAATAGCGACACGTTGACGTTGTCCTCCAGACAATTCGTTGGGCTTGTGTTCCATACGGTCGCTCAATTTAACCTCTTCCATCGTTCGGGTGGCCTTTTCCATACGCTTGGCCTTACCCATTCCTGCATAAATCAGGGGCAACATGACATTTTCGAGGGCAGTGGACCTCGGAAGTAAATTAAAGGTCTGAAAAACAAAACCAATCTGTCGGTTACGGATCTCTGCCAGGGAATTATCGTCCATTTTACTTACATCTTCACCATTGAGAAAGTAGCTCCCACTGGTAGGTGTATCAAGGCATCCCAGAATATTCATCAGGGTTGATTTCCCTGACCCGGAAGGTCCCATCAAAGCGACAAATTCATTTTTCCCGATTACCAGTGAAATCGAACGCAAAGCTTCAACAACAATGGTCCCGATTTTATAGTTCTTTACAATGCTATCGAGCCGAATTACTTCTTTTTCCATAAAAAATAATTTTAAAATCGAAATCTGAAATTTTCTTTACTTAATTCCTCCTTGAAAAAGACAATACCCAAATAGTATAAATCTATTGTGACTTTTACTAGTGGATGTCTCCGGATGGCATCCCATGCTTTCCCCATATCGGATGACCAATGAATATCATCAAAAATAAAAACGGAACCAGGATGGATATGTTGCAGGCACTGTTCAAAATACCGGAGCGTAGGTTCTTTTTTATGGTTTCCGTCGAAAAACACCATATCCACGGGATGGATCTGATTGAGAGCAAACGCCAGCTTTTCCTCAAATGTGCCAGGGATCAGGGTAATGTTTTTCATTCCGTAGTGGTCGAAATTACTGCGGGCAACATTAACCGAATCCAGACATGCTTCGATGGTGATGATTTTGCTTTCGGGGACTGCCTGCGAAAAATACATAGCACTTATTCCCAATGAAGTACCAAGTTCAAGTACATGTGCTGGCTGATATGCCTGGGCTATGCGGAACAACAGTTCGCCTTTTTTTGCCGAAACCGAGGAACGTTTTGCAATGTCCTTAACCCGCACAAACCGTTGATCGCAAATAAACTCCTTCGCACGCGATCCCATATCCTTGCGTTTGATATATTGTGCACGGGTGTTCAATTCCCGTCGTACCTTGTGTAAAAACCGGTACTGATGGAAAGGCTCTTCATTTTGGAGAATATTATGGTAAAAATTATAGACAAAAGGGGAATGGATTGTGTACTCCGACCTGGCTTTAAAAGAGTGCTGAAGATAGGCGACGAAGGCTTCTACCTGTCTGTTCATGATCTGAAAATAAATTGCAAAATTAACTGAAATCGCCAGATTAACAAGTTGGACGACAATTGCGATAAATAGTTACAATAAAAGGGGAACCGGTCGTTTTTCATATCGTTCCTCTATTAATCCGGATCAATTTGATGCCATGGGGTGAAAAAATTAAGATTATTGCGTATGTTTGATAAAAAAATTTCAGTAGATGCCGGCTTCAGGAAACACCCGTCTTTTAAATTATTTTTCACTGGTAAAGATCAACCACACCATTTTTTCAATTCCTTTTGCATTGATTGGATTTGCCCTGGCTGTAAAAGCCCATGGTGAAAACCTGAATTTACGCCTGCTTATTTTAGTCCTTCTATCGGTTTTTTTTGCACGTAATTCCGCTATGGGTTTTAACCGGTATGTGGACCGTGAATTTGACCGCAAAAACCCCCGGACTGCTTTACGGGAAATCCCAAACGCCATCATCAGTCCACAATCCGCATTGATATTTGTAATTATCAATGCATTGCTGTTCATCCTGACCACCTGGTTCCTGAACCCGCTTTGTTTTTTTCTTTCGCCTGTCGCCCTGCTGGTCATTCTGGGATACAGTGTGACCAAACGGTTTACAGCTTTATCACATATGTTTCTGGGGCTGGCTCTGGCCCTGGCGCCTATCGGTGCATACCTCGCCGTTGCCGCCCGATTTGACATCCTGCCACTGATATTCGCTATAATTGTGATTTTCTGGGTTGCAGGTTTTGATATTCTGTATGCTTTGCAGGATATTGATTTTGATAAATCTGAACAATTGAAATCCCTGCCTGTTTATTACGGTAGCCGCAATGCCCTTGTACTATCTGCCTTATTCCATTTAATGGCTGTAATCCTTGTTGTTTTTGCCGGGTTTTCGGGACCGTTTCACCTTGTTTATTGGATCGGTGCGTTGATTTTCACCGTCGTGCTAACCTATGAGCACACCATTGTAAAACCCGATGATATTACACGGGTCAACTTAGCTTTTGCGACCCTGAACGGAATGGCATCCGTTATTTTTGCCTGTTTTGTCATTGCTGATCTCTATTTTTATTGACCGCTGCTATTTCCCCCAGTTTGCCCTGTCGAGCGACCGGTAATTAATGGCTTCTGCCAGATGTTCCAGGCCTATCTGATCGGCCTGGCCAAGGTCGGCAATGGTACGTGATACTTTTAAAATGCGGTTGTAAGCGCGTGCCGATAATCCCAGTTTTTCCATTGCTGTTTTCAGTAACATTTTTCCGGCATCGCTCAGGGAACAGACTTTCTGGAGCATTCGTGCCGGAATATGGGCATTTGAATATACACCGGGCATCCCTTCAAACCGCTTTTCCTGTATTTTCCGGGCAATGATTACACGGTTGCGAATGGTTTCGCTGTGTTCACCCTCCCGCCAACGGTTTAAGTCATTGATATCGACCGGGACAACTTCAATATGAATATCGATACGATCGAAGAGAGGGCCCGAAATCCGGTTAAGGTATTTCTGAACTTCACCACCCATACACTGACATGGACGGGTGGGATGGTTGTAATAACCACAGGGACAAGGGTTCATTGCAGCCACAAGCATAAAGCTGGAAGGATATTCAATGGCCACCCGGGCCCGTGAAATCGTAACAACACGTTCTTCCATAGGCTGGCGTAATACCTCCAATACCGACCGTTTGAATTCCGGGAGTTCATCAAGAAATAAAACACCATTGTGGGCCAGGGAAATCTCCCCCGGTTGAGGGATACTTCCGCCACCTACAAGCGCCATATTTGATACTGTATGATGCGGGGAACGGAAGGGCCGTTTTAAAATCATAGAGCGGTTTACGCCCAGCTTTCCGGCGATGGAATGAATGCGAGTGGTCTCTATCGCTTCGCGGAAGCTTAGCGGAGGTAAGATCGACGGGAGCCGCTTTGCCAACATCGTTTTCCCTGCCCCGGGTGGCCCGATCAAAATCACATTATGGCCTCCGGCAGCTGCAATTTCCATTGCCCGTTTAATGTTTTCCTGTCCCCGCACATCGGAAAAATCATATTCATATTCCGGGGTAACCGGGTCTGTCTCTCCTTCGGAATCGGGCAGTGTGCGCAATAATGGAGACAGATCGTTAAAAAAACCAATAACCTCCCTGATGTTTTGTACGCCATATACTTCAATTCCACTCACAATGGCAGCTTCCCTTGCATTTTGCAAGGGTAGTAAGATTCCTTTGAATCCTTTCTCCTGAGCTTCCAAAGCAATGGATAGGGCCCCTTTTATTGGCAACAAGCTCCCATCCAGGGAGAGTTCCCCCATCATCATATAATGCTCCAGTTTATCAACGCGAATCACCTCGTTGGCTGCGAGAATCCCCATCGCAATGGTCAGATCGTAAGATGATCCCTCTTTACGAATATCGGCCGGTGCCATGTTGATGATGATTTTTTTTCCCGGGATCCGGTAACCATTGTTTCGTAATGCCGATTCAATGCGATGGTGACTTTCCCTGACTGCATTGTCTGGCAATCCCACCATGAAAAACTGAATTCCCTGTTCCATGTTAACCTCAACGGTCACAGTCATAGCTTTGATCCCGAATACGGCGCTGCCAAAGGTTTTTACCAACATAATAAAAATTTACCCCTTAATCCGTTGGCAGAGGGGAAAGTAATACAGGAAAGTGGAAAAGTTATGAACAGGTTGGACAGGTTGGACAAGTGGACAAGTGAACAGGTGGACAGGTTGATTATTTTTGTGGTTTGTATTTTGACCGGGTGAGGATTTTTTGATGGTCTTTTTCGTCCATCAGTTGGGAAAGGGTTACATCCGGTTGGTTTTCCATGAATTTCCTGACAATTTGCCAGCCGATAAAGGCTCCAAGCCGGGGTGGGGCTTCCTGCGAAAATCCGGGTGAAAAAGGGCCATCCGACATCCATGACCGGGTCATTTGTCCATCGGTGGAATAGAGCATCTGGTTATCGATGATAGCACTCCAAACAGGAGGTTCATGGTTGGTAATCCATTGATACTGATCCTTACTATAGCCCAGAATAAACCGAAGTTCGGTATTGGGTATCATGGCCTTAATAAAATAGATATCCTTGCCGCTTTCAACCATTTGTTCGAGTAATGAATTTCCTGGAAATTGCGCAGGATACATCTCTTCCCTTAAAGCCCCGGCAATTCCGGGCATGATATGTTGCGGGGTCATTCTCGCTATCCGATACCGGGAAATTCCATCGGCAACATAAGGCTTGAAATCCGTGCCCAAAAAATTATCTAGCCCGATCAGCAGAACACTGTCGCTGAGTTGAACTGGAAAATCATAATCGCCTCCGGAAATATAACTGTAAACACGCGGAATTTTTACATCCGGATAATAATACTTCAGGTGGCGAAAAAGATCAGTCAGTGAATTTTCCAGGTTGGCAACATCCTTGAACCGGGTGCGGACTTCAGCATAGAATTCCCGGGTGCGCCGGTTTTCAAGGTAGGCTTGCATCTGTTCCAGTTTTGTGGGATCTGACAGATCGGTTTCAAGAAAAAACCGGTATTCAGGCTTTAATTTTTCCAGGTCCTGACTAAGATGATCATGCCTGACTTGAAACAGTTCCAAATCATAACGGTGAATTTTGACATGAGGCACATGGATATCTGAAACATCAACCAACAACCTGTCATTTTGAGATCCGCATCCGGAAACCATTATCCATCCAATCAACCAGAGGACAAACAACAATTTTGATCTGTTCAGCATCATCATTGGCTTTTAATATTAATTTTTACTGACAACGAGCTAAAAACATACAATAATCAATGGATTACTGATTTACAATGAACCCATCCAACAAACGTCATCACCGGTTAATTATTTTTGGATAAAAATATGTTTAACAGGTTCCGGATCGGATTATTAATCCCTATTTTTGTTTTTCCTGTTATCCACTAAAAAATAAAAAAAATGAAAAAAACATACCGAATAATTTCAATCGCCCTTGTACTATCTGTACTCTTTCCTTTTCCGGGGTTTTCGCAGAAAGATCTCCCGGTCAAACTCGGGTTAAAGGTAGCGCCAAATATATGCTGGATGAACCCGGGGACCAAAAATTACGAATACGATGGGGCCCGGTTAGGCGCCACCATCGGATTTGTCAGTGATATTTATTTTGCTGAACGGTATGCTTTTTCGACCGGATTTAATTTTCAATTCCTGAATGGAAAATTGACCTATCCGGACAACCGCATGAAACCCAATGATACGACAATTTTATCCGGACAGGTGGCACGAAAGTACAATTTCATATATCTGGAAATCCCCATCATGATCAAGATGCAATCGAAAGAATTCGGCCGTTTTTCATTTTATGGTCAGATTGGATTTGGCACCGGATTTCGGGTTAAGGCAACTGCTGATGAATCGTTTCAACCCGATCACGGGGAGGCGTTCGATCAGCAATATGAGATCAATGAAGCAACCTCCCTGATAAGGGAATCGCTGCTGATCGGTTTGGGCTTTGAGTTCCATATCGACCTTTCATCGCGGATTATTTTTGGCATTTCCTATTCGAATGCCCTTAATAATATCCTTAATGGAGGGATCAACGACAAAACAAAGATGAATGAAAAGAGTACGTTGAACTACATTGAACTGAACCTGGGATTTCTTTTCTGATGGGGAAAATAAAAATTGCACTGGCTCAACTGAATTATCATATAGGGGATTTTGGGCATAATACTTCCCGTATCCTTGCTGCAATCGACAAAGCTAAATCCCGGGCTGCGGATATCGTTGTATTTGCTGAATTGTCGGTGTGCGGATACCCGCCGCGTGATTTTCTGGAATTTGATGATTTTATCCGACAAGGGAAACACGCTGTTGAGACCATTGCTTCTGCTTGCCGGGGAATTGCAGCCATTGTCGGCGCCCCTTCGGTTAATCCTGCGTTTCGTGGTAAGCCGCTTTACAATACCGCATATTTTCTTTCCGATGGCGCCATACGGGCGATTGCCCACAAGACCTTGCTTCCCAATTACGATATTTTTGATGAATACCGGTATTTTGAACCCAACCGGCTTCCCTATGGATTGGTTGAATATGGTGGTTTCCGTTTTGCCATGACCATATGTGAAGACCTTTGGAACCTGTCCGATGATCCCCTATACGTACGCAACCCCATGGATGAGCTGATCGGCCTCGGACCCGACCTGATCATCAACATTGCAGCTTCACCCTTTCATTATAATCAACCTGCCGAACGTCGTGAAATATTAGCGAGAAATGCGATTGCCTACCAACGGCCCGTTGTCTATGTAAACCAGACCGGAGGACAGACAGAACTAATTTTTGACGGCGATTCAATGGTTATCAATGCAATAGGGGAAGTTGTATCGTGTCTGAACCGGTTTGAGGAAGATCTCCAGGTGTTTGAGTTTACCCATGCTTCACCATCAACCGTGGCCTCGTCCCCTTTCCTTTCCACGGAAGGAGATCGGGTTATCCGTACTGCATCTCCTGTCGCCGTGACCTTAATTCCTGATCCGGACTCTCCTTCAGACAGAAATATGAAAATTTGCCCTGAATCTGTGATACAACTGATCCATGGCGCATTGGTGCTGGGCATCCGTGATTATTTCGGGAAAATGGGATTTTCAAAAGCTGTACTTGGTTTATCCGGAGGTATTGATTCGGCGGTAACACTGGTTCTGGCGACAGAAGCGCTGGGTGCAAAAAACGTCAGGGCGATCCTGTTACCCTCCCGGTTTTCATCGGGTCACAGCATCGACGATGCTCGTAAGTTGGCTGAAAACCTGAATGTCCCTTACGATATCATTTCCATCGAAGAGGGATTTGAAGCAATGCGCCATACACTGGAACCTGTATTTGGAGATCTTCCTTTTAACCTGACCGAGGAAAATATCCAGGCCCGTCTCAGGTCGGTCATTCTGATGGCTTTATCGAATAAATTCGGGTATATCCTGCTCAATACCTCCAATAAAAGTGAAGCTGCCGTTGGATATGGGACCCTTTATGGTGATATGAGCGGAGGGTTATCGGTACTGGGTGATATTTATAAAACACAGGTGTACGAACTTGCCAGGCAAATCAATGCCGCCAAACCCGTGATTCCCCTGAATTCAATTTTAAAACCCCCTTCTGCGGAATTGCGGCCAGACCAAAAAGATTCAGACTCCCTGCCCGACTATGAAATTTTGGATCAAATCCTTTTTAAATACATTGAACAACAGTTCGGACCTGAAGAATTGATCCGGGAAGGTTTCAACGCAGCCATCGTTAACCAAGTCCTGAAAATGGTCAATACTTCAGAATACAAACGGTACCAAACGCCTCCCATCCTTCGGGTTTCCCCAAAAGCATTCGGGATGGGACGTCGTATGCCCATTGTGGCTAAGTATCTTTCGTAATCTCTTCTGTACCTATTCAGCCAGCGCCGATTCCACTCCTTTGATTTCCGGAATGGCTTTGATTACGGCAGCTTCAATCCCGTTTTTAAGCGTCATCTGACTGTAAGGACAATTCCCACACATTCCTAGCAAACGGACATTTACGATATTATCTTCGGTAAGGTTGATAAATTCAACATCGCCACCATCGGCCTGGAGATAAGGACGGATTTGTTCGATGACATTTTTTACTTTCGATATCAATTCTTCGTTTAAGGGCATATTCAATGATTTTTATCAATCCTGGTTATTAAATTGTGATCTATTTCAGAGAAACAACATTTGTTTATGATCGCTTTGTCACTTGTCACTGCTGCATAACATCCCTAATGGCATTGCTGATGGCAACCTGTTGGGCAACTTTTCCGGCCAAATCCCTGAATGCAACAGTCATCTCCGATTCGGGACCGATTGCAACCGGAATACCGGTATCACCTGAATCGGCAATGGCAGCGACAATCGGAATTTGTCCCAAAACAGGGATATTGAGTTCGGCTGCAAATTTGCGACACCCTCCCTGACCAAAAATAAAATATTTTTTCTCCGGCTGGTCGGGTGGTGCAAAGTACGACATATTTTCTACCAGCCCCAATAAAGGGATGTGAATTTTTTCATTATGGAACATATCGGCTGCTTTGCGAACATCAGCAATGGCAACCTCCTGTGGCGTACTTACGATGATGGCGCCTGTGACCGGAAAATCCTGTACCAGGGTCAATGGTATGTCACCGGTTCCAGGTGGCAGGTCAATGATCAGATAATCGAGGGCGCCCCACTCCGCATCTGTAAAAAGTTGGCGTAACGCATTGGAAGCCATTGGACCCCGCCAGATCAAAGCTTTTGACTGATCAACAAAAAATCCGATGGACAATATTTTAATTCCAAATTTTTCAATCGGATAGATATAGGCTTTTCCCTCTTTTTCAAAGACCTGTGGGTGTTCTTTGACCAGCCCTAACATGATGGGAATGGATGGCCCATAGATATCGGCATCAATCAAACCGACACGCGCCCCTGTTTGGGATAAGGCAACAGCAAGGTTCACCGCTACTGTCGATTTTCCGACACCCCCTTTACCCGATCCCACTGCAATGATATTCCTGACATCTTTCAGAACATGGTCAACCGCTTTACGCCGGGAGGTGACCCGGGAAGTCATGTTTATAACAACTTCAATGTCCGGACTGATGTATTTATGAATGGCATCAATGCATGATTGACGTATCTGGTTTTTCAGCGGACAGGCCGGAGTTGTAAGAACAACATCAAACCCAACGGTTTTGCCATCAACCCGGATATTTTCAATTATATTCAATGTCACCAGGTCCTTTTTAAGGTCCGGATCATCCACATGTTTTAGTGCATCGGTAACCAGGGAAATATTCATAATACCATTTTGTTTACAATTTTAACTGTTCACAGGCACTGGGTAATGGGAAAAAATGCGGAAAATTTTATCACTTTTCCCGGGGATCCCAGAATAATTGATTAAAATTTTTAACCTGGTCGTTTTCAATTTCAACTCCTTCATTTTCTAAAAGTTGCTGCATAATTGAGGATCCTCCGAAATGATGTTTTCCGGTAAGCACACCGTTGCGGTTAACCACTCGATGCGCAGGAATATCGTTGACGGCTGAATGGGCTGCATTCATTGCCCAGCCAACCATACGGGCCGATTTACAAAGGCCCAGATATTCGGAAATGGCGCCATAAGAGGTGATACGACCAGGAGGGATCCGGCGGACAACATCGTAAACATTCTCGAAAAAAGAGGTTGAATCCTTCACTGGTAATTTATGCATCATAGCTGACTCTTCAACTCAAGCAGAAACCCTTTGATTTGATTGAGAGAATCGACGACCTCCACCAGTCTTGACACTCCTTCTTTATTCTGCAACAATTTTTCTTTCGCCCCCTGAAGGGTATATCCCCGTTCCTTCACCAGATGATAAATAATTCGTAAGTTATCCAAATCCTGACGGGTAAAAAAGCGGTCCCCTTTTTTATTTTTTTGGGGTTTTAAAATATCAAATTCTTTTTCCCAATAGCGGATCAATGAAGCGTTGACCTCAAATAATGAGGCTACCTCCCCAATGGAATAGTAAATTTTCTCGACCTTTCTATTGGTTTTAAGCATTAACAAAACTCCTTTCAATCCATTGTTTGTGAAGGCTGTGCAGAGAGCTCCAGCATCATCTGGAACTGATCGGGCGTTAAATCATTGAAAAAGAAATAGATCGGATTGAGAGGGACGCCATTTTTTCGCACTTCATAATGAAGGTGTGGTGAAGTTGACTTCCCTGTATTACCTACATATCCTATGATCTGGCCCCGAAGGATTTTTTGTCCCGGCCTGACAAAAATCCGGGAGAGATGGGCATAAACAGTTTTGTAATTATAACCATGATCAATTACGATCTTGTTCCCATATCCACCATGTTGGTCACGGCCGGTTTCCAAAATGGTACCATTTCCGGTTGCATATATCTCAGTGCCGACCGGCGCAGAAAAATCCATCCCCTCATGAAATTTTCTTACTTTATAAAAAGGATCCATCCGGAACCCGAAATAGGAACCAATCCTACGTAAGTCCTTATTGTTCACCGGTTGAATGGCGGGTATGGAAACCAGCATTTTTTCTTTGTTCCGGGCCAGGTTGAAAACTTCATCAAATGACTTTGATTGAACATAAAGCTGTCCTAATATCCTGTCCATTTTCTTGGTGGTTTCGATAACAAGATCGGAATTGGAGTAGCCTTTCAGCATTTCATAGCGGTCGATCCCTCCAATTCCCGCTTCGCGGATGGAACTCGGGATCGGTTCAGATTCAAAGATAACGCGGTAGATATTATCGTCCCGGTCCTGCAGATCGGTAACGATCCGGTTGGCCTTGTCAAGTTGCTCATTCAATAACTGATATTGCAGTTTTAGCTGGTCTATTTCCCGTTTCTGAGCTTTTTCCTGCGGGGAGTCGAGAAAATTATATGCCAGAATCAAGACCACAGCCGCAAATACAACCCCTGTTGACAGGTGGGAAAAAAAATAGAGCAACCTCTTACGGAATGTTGTATGCACCCGGTCGAAGGTCAATGATTTTTTATTGAATTTATACTTTACCTTGCTCATTAATAGCCTAATAAAGAATTAATCAAAAGAGGTAAGCCAACAGCTACAAAATTAAGTAAATAATTAACTTTGCAGCCACTTTGGATTTTTAAAAAATGTTAAAGATTGTTAACACATTGTTAATCTAATAATTATATGGATTCAACCCACATCCGGCAAACCTTTCTGGATTTTTTCAGGTCAAAGCAACATGACATCGTTCCTTCAGCCCCAATGGTTGTTAAAAATGATCCCACGCTGATGTTTACCAACGCCGGAATGAACCAATTCAAAGATATTTTTTTAGGGAACCAGGCAGCCGTTTCCAGCCGGATAGCCGACACCCAGAAATGTCTGCGGGTATCCGGGAAACACAACGACCTGGAAGAGGTTGGCCACGACACCTATCACCATACCATGTTTGAGATGTTGGGGAACTGGTCATTTGGTGATTATTTTAAGAAAGAGGCAATTGCCTGGGGGTGGGAGTTGCTGACTGAAGTATACAAGATTGATAAAAATCGATTATATGTCACTGTTTTTGAGGGAGATGAAAATGAAGGACTGGGAATGGACACCGAGTCTTTGGATTGCTGGAAAGATTTTATTCCGGAAGACCGGATTCTGCCCGGATCAAAAAAAGACAATTTCTGGGAGATGGGCGATTCCGGTCCCTGTGGCCCATGTTCAGAGATACATATTGACATCCGTGACGTCGCTGACAGGGAAAAAATATCCGGCGCCACACTGGTCAATAAAGGAAATCCTTTGGTAATTGAGATCTGGAATTTGGTTTTTATTGAATTTAACCGGCAATCAAATGGAATATTGATACCGTTGCCAGCCCGTCATGTGGATACGGGAATGGGATTCGAGCGGTTGTGCATGGTATTGCAGGGCACCAAATCAAATTACGATACGGATGTATTTCAACCATTGATTCAGGCCATTGCGCAAAAAACATCGTTGGAATACGGTAAACAGCCCAAATCGGATATAGCAATGCGGGTCGTGGCCGATCACCTTCGCGCCATTGCCTTTGCCATTGCCGACGGACAATTGCCATCGAATGTCAAGGCAGGATATGTAATCAGGCGTATCCTCCGGCGTGCCGTTCGTTACAGTTATACTTTTCTGGGCATGAAAGAGCCCTTCCTTTATGAATTGCTTCCCTTTCTGATTGCTCAGATGGGACCCATTTTCCCTGAATTGATCAGGCAAAAAGAATTGATTACCAATGTTATCCGTGAAGAAGAAACGGCGTTCCTGAGAACGTTATCTGCGGGGATTCAACGGTTTAATGCCTATATTGGTCTACAGAAACCGAATGGAGAACCTGTCATTGACGGGTCATTTGCCTTTGAACTTTACGATACATTTGGTTTTCCGATCGACCTCACACAACTTATGGCCCGTGAAATCGGATGGAGTGTCGATATGGCAGGCTTCAACCACCGGCTGGAAGAACAGAAAGCACGATCGCGCCAGGATGCCACAGTTGAAACTTCCGACTGGATTGTTCTCATTAAAGATGCCGGGATGTCTGTGTTTATCGGGTATGATACCATGGAGACGATGACCCGGATCACCAAATACCGAAAGGTTACCTCTAAAAGTACCGGTTTTTATCACCTGGTTCTTGAAAAAACTCCGTTTTATGCTGAATCTGGTGGCCAGGTTGGCGATCAGGGATGGTTAACCGCCGGAGATGAAACGATCGAAGTTGTTGACACCCTGAAAGAAAACGAACTGTTCATCCACATTACCACTTCTGTTTTCAGCAATCCGACCTTACCGGTCCTTGCACGGGTAGATACTGTGAAACGAATTAATACGGCAAACAACCATTCGGCAACCCACCTTTTGCATGCTGCCCTAAGGAGCGTTTTGGGACCCCATGTTGAGCAAAAAGGATCGTTGGTTGATAATCGGCGCCTGCGGTTTGATTTCACTCATTTTTCCAAACTTACCAAAGAGGAAATTGGAAAAGTGGAAGCGCTGGTCAATGAAAAAATCCGTGAGAATATTCCTCTTCAGGAGGAGCGTTCAGTACCCCTTGAGAAAGCCAGGGAAATGGGGGCCATGGCGCTTTTTGGCGAAAAGTACAGCGATCATGTGCGTATCATCACATTTGATCCAGATTATTCAATGGAGCTTTGCGGGGGAACACATATCCGTGCAACCGGTCAAATCGGAATGTTTAAAATCACATCCGAAGGCGCAATAGCAGCCGGAATACGCAGAATTGAAGCCATTACAGCAAAACATGCAGAAGATTACTGGAATTCGAAAGAAATGCTGCTCGAAAACCTGGCAGAGCAATTGAAAAATCCAAAGGATTTGTTAAAGGGAGTAAAGAATATACTGGAAGAAAACCAGGAACTTCGGCGTCAAATCACCTTACTTGGAAAAATAAAGCTTCAGCAAATGAAGGAGCGCCTCACTACTCAGGTGCAACCCATTAACGGGGTCAACTTTCTTGCAGTAAAAGTAGAACTTGACACAGAGTCGGTTAAAGAACTGGCCCATGAACTGAACCGCGTCATCCCTGATCTTTTTCTTGTGATGGCTGCCGAAAATGACAACAAAGTATCTCTCACTGTAATGTTAGGGAACAAACTGATCACGGAACGAAAGCTCCATGCCGGGAATATCGTCCGTGAATTAGCCAAAGAGATCGGTGGTGGCGGTGGCGGACAACCCCACATCGCCACAGCGGGGGGTAAGAATCCGGCGGGAATACCTGCTGCATTGGAAAAAGCCCGGAGGTTCCTTCAAAGTTGATGCCATCCATTCGCAAACTTTTATAAACAAAATGAAAACACGCCTGATGATATCCTTATTATTCAGCTTAACCTTTACGGGGATTCGCCAATCAGGGGCACAATTAAACGGAATTTTGCCAACCTCAGATTCTCCGGTCCTGAAAACAGAGCATACCCAACAACCCGATACCCAAATGGCCTGGTGGCGTGAGGCCCGTTTCGGCATGTTTATCCATTGGGGATTATATGCTGTTCCGGCAGGGGAATGGAATGGTAAAACAGGTTATGGCGAATGGATCAGGACTTCAGCTGAAATTCCCCTCGACAGATACGATCTGTTTAAGCACAGTTTCAACCCTGTTCAATTTGAAGCGGAAACCTGGGTCAGGTTGGCACGCGATGCAGGCATGAAATATATTGTAATCACCGCAAAACATCACGATGGATTTTGTATGTTTGGTACAAAACAAACGGATTTTAACATTCTGACAACCCCTTTTAAGCACGATCCGATGCTGGAACTTGCCGCGGCATGTAAAAAGTTCGGGTTAAAATTCTGCTTTTACTATTCCATTATGGACTGGCATCATCCCGATTACCTGCCACGCCGTGATTGGGAAAAAAACCGTACAACAGAAGGGGCTGATTTCAATCGTTACTTTTCTTATATGAAAGCCCAGTTGAATGAATTGCTTTCAAACTATGGAGATATTGGCGTCCTTTGGTTTGACGGAGAATGGGAAAGCGCCTGGAATGAGAAATACGGCAGGGAAATTTACGATTATGTTCGGGCCCTTCAGCCCCTGATTCTTGTAAATAACAGAGTAGGAGCAGGAAGAATCGGCAATGAGGGACCACCCATAGGAAGGGCTTTTGGTGGAGACTTCGGCACCCCTGAACAGCAGATACCGGATACCGGGATCCCAGGGGTTGACTGGGAAACCTGCATGACCATGAACAACCATTGGGGGTATAACAAAACCGACAAGAATTACAAACCGGCCAGGGAAATCATACGGATGCTTGCTGATATTGCTTCAAAAGGTGGCAACTACCTTCTGAATGTCGGCCCCACTGCACACGGGTTGATTCCGGAGGAAAGTATTGAACGGTTGGAAACCATTGGTTCCTGGATGAAAATTAATGGGCAAGCTATTTACGGAACTATGGCCAGTCCGTTCAGAGATTTAGCATGGGGCCGGTGTACCCAAAAAAAAACAACAAACGGAACCATTCTTTTCCTTCATGTTTTTAACTGGCCCTACGACGGCAAACTGGAGATACCCGGGATACTGAATACACCGGAAAAAGCACATTTTCTATCGGATCATGATACAACGCGATTGAAAATAATGCGCACCCATGAGAACCTGGTCATTGTTCTACCCAAAACAGACCCTGATTCCCTCCTTAGCGTTATTGCCCTTTATTTGCGGGAAAAACCTGATCTCACCGATCCCCCGGAAATAATCAATGAATTCGACACTTTCACCGACTCCCTATCCATCATCCTTTACAGCGGGCGCGACAGTGTTGAAATCCGCTATAATTTTGGAGATTCCGAACCTGTTTTCTCCTCTCCTCTCTACACCGGCCCAATTACTGTGACAACCTCTGCCACAATGAACGCCAGGTGCTTTCGCAACGGGAATCCGGTGAGCAGTGCCATCAGCAAAGAATTTAAAAAAATCTCACCCGTCCCTTCCATCAACCATCATTATGATACCACGATGGAAAAAGGATTACTTTTCAGATATTATGAAGGTTCCTGGGACAGCCTGCCGGATTTCAGTCAAGATAAACCAATAAAAACAGGAACTATCCGGGATTTTCTTTTTATCCCACGCAATCAGGACGAAAATTTCGGTTTTGTCTATGAAGGTTATGTTTGGATCCCGGAAACCAATGTATATTCTTTCTCCACCATTTCTGATGACGGTAGTTGCCTTTGGATTGAAAACCAACTTGTTGTAAATAACGACGGCCTCCACGGTATGGTTGAAAAATCGGGAAACATTGCATTGGCCAAAGGATATCACAAGATCCGGTTGGCATATTTTGAACGTACAGGCAGTGATAATCTGACAGTTACAATAAAAAGCCCCACCCTTTCGAAACAACCGCTCCCTCAAGAAATACTCTGTCATTAATGTCTTTGGACCCGGAACAATAATCCCATCTGATAACCTTAACTCCATGCAGAAATTATTTACGGTGGTTGCCATTCTTTTCCCATTCTTACTCCATGGTCAGGGTGATAACTGGCCTGGTACTTTTTTCAGAGGATACAGCAGTTCTATCAAAGGTGGTGATTTTCAATACCATTCGCCCCAGCCGGATGTTTCCTCTGCATTACTGTTACGTTCTGTTGATTCGGTACAGTATATCGAATGGGTTACTGATTCTGTTCCTTATGATTGTGAAGGACCAAAGGTGAACTTTGTCTGGATGTTCGGTATCGATGCCAACATCGACAGTCACTCTTTCAAACTTTTTGTGAACGGAAAATATTGTCTCACTTTCCATAATCCTCTTGTTTCAAATCTCAAACCCTGGAGGGTCGATGGAACGGAAGGGCGCTCCCTCTATTTCAGGACCAATATGATTGACAAATACGAAGACCTCATGGGATATGCTGTACTGAGCCTTCCTGTTACATTTATAGAAAAAGGAAAGCCACAACTTATCCGTATTGTGGGTGAGTCGAAACAAAGCCGATCATGGTACATGACCTTTGAATCAGGAGTAGAAGAAAAGCTTACCATTCGTCAGGTTCCTGCCGTTGTTCGTGAAGAAGGGAAAAATGCCATTCCGGTGTCGTTCCAGTTTATCCACCTTGGTGAGCCTGAAAAAGGCCATCTGAAAATTGATGACGCTGAGCAGGTTACATTCACCCTGGAAACCGGATTCAACGAAGTGAAAGTCCTTCTCCCTGAAACTTTCACTTTAAGTAAACACAAAGCACAGATTGCCATTCAGGGTAAAAAACCATTCAGCAGAAATTTCGACCTGTTGCCGCCCCGTCGTTTCACAATATATCTGGTTCAGCATACCCATACCGATATCGGTTATACCCGTCCTCAAACAGAAATTTTACCTGACCATCTTCGATATATTGATTATGCACTTGATTTTTGCGATCTTACGGATTCATTTCCCGATGATGCCCGGTTCAGATGGAGTTGCGAGACTTCCTGGGCCGTGCGGGAGTTTATAAGGACCCGTCCGGCTCATCAGGTTGAACGCCTGTTGCGTCGTGTCAATGAAGGAAGGATTGAGATAACCGGTTTGTTTCTCAACAGTTCCGACCTGGCCGATGAAACGATGATTGCAGCCACCTTGTTGCCTGTCAGGGAGCTTCGCGACAGTGGGTTTCCGGTCAGGGCGGCCATGCAAAGTGATATCAATGGCGTACCCTGGTGTTTGACTGATTACCTGTCGGGAGCCGGGATAGAATATCTCAACATGGCACAAAACACACACCGGGCCGACAAGCCATTTGACAAACCTACCACTTTCTGGTGGGAATCACCATCCGGGAACCGCATTCTGGTAAACCGTCCGGAACATTACATGTGGGGTAACAGCCTCGGAATTCTTGCAGGCAGTGAGACCTTCGGGAAGGGTTTGTTTCAACATCTTTTAGAGATCAGCGAAAAAGGATTTCCATTCGATCACTATGCCATTCAGTTCAGTGGATACCTTACCGATAATTCTCCTCCATCAACCATAGCCTGTAATATGGTCGAATCCTGGAATAAAACCTATGTCTGGCCAAAGTTAAGATTGGCTACAATATCCGAATATCCGGATTATATTATGAAAAACCATGCTTCGGAATTGCCTGTTATTCGCGGTGCATGGCCCGACTGGTGGATGGATGGCTTTGGATCGGCTGCCATACAAACCGCCTTCGCCCGGAAAACCCATGCAGAATACATCGCCAATCAGGGTCTTATGTCAATGGCGTCGCTTCTGGGAGCGCCTCAGAACCAAACCATCAGGGATCTGCATGCACAAATCACAGACGATCTTGCATTCTATGATGAACACACCTTTGGGGCTGCCGAAAGTATCACCGACCCATTGTGTGAGAACAGTACCGTACAATTAGGAGAAAAAGAAGCCTACGTTTGGAGCGCTGTGAAGAAAAACCACATCCTTCGTGAAGAGGTAATGGGATTGGTTCAACCCTATCTTCCAAAATCGGATTTTCCCACCATTACGGTTTTTAACACCCTTAACTGGGTTCGGTCAGGAAACACACTGGTATATATTGACCATCAATTGCTTCCAAAAAATAAAAAGTTTCATGTCATGGATGCAGCGGGTCAGTCGGTTTCCCTTCAACAAATTTCGACCCGCGAAGAGGGAAGCTGGTGGATGTTACAGGTTAAAGATTTGTTGCCACTGGGTTTTTCAACCTATCGGATTGTGGTAGATGAATCCCCGCGGACCATCCCCACCGATATCCCTTTCGAAGGAATACTTGAAAATGATTTTTACCATATTACTATTAATCCGGAAAATAAAAAAATAACCGGATTCCGTGATAAAGAGCAGAACATTGATTTGCTCGACCTTACCGGAAAATATAGCGCCGGAGAGGTGATTTACGAGCGTCTCGGCAAGAACCGCGGGCAGTTGGAGCAACGGAAACTGGACGAATTCACACGTCAAAGCTGGAGTGATCTCCGTGTCAGTGACATTCATCGGGGAGCGGTTTTCCAAAGTATTGTTCTCCACGGCCAGATAAGTGAATGTGCCGATCCCTCGGGCATCCGTTGTGAAATCAGGCTTTATAACCATGAAAAAAAGGTATCGTTCTGCTATTCAATGAAAAAGCTTCCAGTTGCTGATCCGGAGGGTGTTTATGTTGCATTTCCTTTTAAAATAAATAATGGCCATCACGTTGTTGAAGTTGCTGGTGGAACCATGATACCTGGTAAGGAGCAAATCGAAGGGTCGGCCTCAGACTGGACCGGCATTCAGAATTTTACATCCCTTCGCAGCGACAGCGGACAAATCGTCTTTGTTTCCCCTGAAATTCCTTTGGTTCAATTAGGCAATATCAATCTCGGAGAATTTTTTCGGGTTTCAAATCCGGGTACAATCTCAACGACTGAGGAGGCAGAGAGGGATAGGAAATATCCGGCTTCCGGGAGTATCTTTTCATGGATCCTGAATAATTATTGGACCACCAATTTTTTAGCCAGTCAGAAAGGAGAACTTAAATGGAGCTACCATATCACATCCATGGCTGATCCTTCCAACAACCCGGCCACCCGGTTTGGAATGGAGAACCGGATTCCAATTCTGACCCGTGTATTACCGTCATCGGGAATCTCCGATACGACGTTCATTCCACAATCCTTCTATACAAGCGTTTCCGGCAATGTGGCGTTGATCTCCATGCGGCCCGATATCAGCGGTCGGGGAATTCTTCTTCAAATGAGGGAAACAAACGGGGAAGCTGATTCCATCCCGATAGAAGATCAACTTCTTTCATCGGTTACACTGGTACGGGCAACCAGGGCAAAATCGGTATCAGAAGTAAATGTTCTGGAAGAACCCCTGAAAGTACTGTGGGAACAGATCCCTTCAGGATCGATGGATAACCACAGGGTATGGGTTGCTTTCAAACCCTATGAAACCAAATTCATTCTGATCCGGATTTAAAAAACAAAATAACCACTACTTCGCGATTTATCATGATACGCCGTTTTGAAGAAATCAGTAACAACGCCTGGCCTGCCATTCACACCATTCAGTACGATGGTTGGCTGCTGCGTTTTGCCAATGGAGTAACAAAACGTTCCAACAGTGTAAGCCTGCTTTACCCTTCAGCCATTGATCCGGAGAAAAAAATTACGTTTTGCGAAAAAACATATAAGGCCCGTGCAATCACTCCTTGTTTTAAAATTACCTCCATTGCCGATCCAACCGATATAGATCAAAAACTTGAAAAACGCGGTTATTATATTCATTCCAGAATCTCGTTCCAAACCCGTGAACTTACGTTTACGAATGGTACCAGGCGCCTTGAAATGAACTCAAATTACGACTTTCATCAGGTAAAATCAGGTTTCGGAAAGTTCCGGCACTCCGAATTCATTTCAAGCCAAACAATACTTCCTGATGGTATGAGTGTGACTATCGATGCTGTTGTGAACCCCCGATGGATGGATGATTTTCTCCGTATGAACGGTTTTGATCCTGCGCGAAAGGAGACCTACATTAAAATCATGGCGTTGACCCTGACTCCCAAATGCCTGGTTTCTGTAATGAAGGGAGATCGTATTGTTGGGGTGGGATTAGGGGTATTGGAAGATGCTTTTATCGGATTGTTTGATATTGTAATCGATCCGGAATTCCGCAACCGTGGGCTGGGACAGCTGATTGTTGAAATCATCCTCCATTGGGGGAAAAATAAGGGGGCAAAAACAGGTTATCTCCAGGTGTTGAGCAATAATATTCCCGCTATCCATTTGTACCGAAAAACAGGGTTCTCGGAAATTTATCAGTACCATTACCGGATGCCAGGTAACCGGGAAGATCAGAAATGTTTTTGAATCTCCTTTCTGATCTCATCGAGAGCCAGTTCCGAAGGTAATTTCCCTTTTTCAACCACCATCTCAAAAATTGTTTTCACGAAATCGTCGGTCGATGCTTGCTCACCCGCTTTCAAGGAAGCTCTGTTGATCAGTGTTATCATCTCCTCTTTCGCGTTTTTGATCAGCTCCCATGCATGACCCGAAATATAAAGCTGTTGTGATAAATTATATTCAAATTCGTCACGGATTGTACGTACCAGCATCGATTGCAACTGAGCCCGGGTCATTTCGGAATTGTTTAGCCGAAGGATCAGGTTGGAGGGGTGGATCCGTTCGAGGAAAAGTACAAACCGCTCGTATGCCTGCAACCTGAGTGGTAGGATGATTTTCTGATCACTGGATGACGCCGGATTTGAAACGGCATTTCCGGAGTGTTTCAGATAAAACCAGAGCAGAAAAAAAACGCCGCCAAAAATAAAAAGATAACGTATTAAATCCATCAGGAAATGCGAGATGACTGGAATATCCATAAAAGGATGCGGGTACATATCGGAGAGATTTAGGGACAAAAATAAGAATTTATTAATGACCATTTTGTATATCGGAAATCGAAAATTTCTTATCTTTGTTCTTTTTTACAAAAACCTCATTATCATTATCTTATGACAACACTCGCAAACCGGATCCAATATCTGTCTGAAAGTGAAACCCTGGCCATGTCGCGCAAAAGCCGTGAATTAAAGGCAGAAGGCCACGATGTAATCAATCTCAGTTTGGGGGAACCCGATTTCCACACCCCGGATTATATTAAACAGGCTGCCAAAGAAGCCATCGACCAAAATTTTACCTTTTATTCTCCGGTTGCCGGTTATGAAGATCTTCGAAAGGCAATTTGCATTAAATTGAAACGCGACAACAACCTTGATTACGATTGCAATCAGATTGTGGTATCTACCGGCGCCAAGCAATCAATAGCCAATGTTATGCTCAGCCTGGTCAATCCCGGCGATGAAGTACTGGTGCCTACCCCCTACTGGGTTTCTTACAAAGAGATTATCAAGGTTGCCGAAGGAAAATCGGTTTTTATTCCGGCCACCATCGAAAATAATTTTAAAGTTACCCCAAAACAACTCGAAGAGGCCATAACTCCAAAAACCCGGGTTATGATTTTCAGTTCGCCATGCAATCCTACCGGTTCGGTCTACACACGGGAAGAACTGCTGAGAATAGCCGAAGTCATGGTAAAATATCCTCAGGTCACCATTATTGCTGACGAAATATACGAACATATCAATTTCATCGGGAAACACGAAAGTATCTGTCAGTTCGGATTCATAAAAGATCAGGTGGTTTTGGTAAACGGCGTTTCCAAGGGTTACGCAATGACCGGCTGGCGTATTGGTTTTATCGCTGCTCCCCTGTCCATTGCAAAAGCATGTGATAAACTTCAGGGGCAGTTTACATCGGGGGCTTCCTCCATTGCCCAACGGGCATCCCTGAAGGCGTTCATTACCGAACCAAATGCCACTCCCGACATGAAAACGATGCAACTCGCTTTCCGGGAACGTCGTGATCTGATGTTAAAACTTCTTTCTGAAATTCCCGGTATGAGATTGAACCATCCCGACGGGGCGTTCTATATTTTCCCAGACATATCCTGGTATTTCGGAAAATCAGACGGTACAACTACCATCAATAACAGCAACGATTTATGTATGTATCTTTTAAATAAAGTCTTTGTGGCGCTTGTGCCCGGAGATGCTTTTGGCGACCCCCGTTGCATCCGCTTCAGCTACGCCACCAGTAAGGAAAAACTGACTGAAGCAGCCAAACGGATCAAGGAGGCGCTTTCCCAATTAAACTAAACATCCTGCATCCGGGGTTGGTTTGGTACATCGGATTTCATTAAAATGCATCATATCCCTGATAAAGAGACATCATTATACGTCATTACTTGAAAAATTAAATAAAAAACCATATGAAAATCAGTAAAAAATTAGAAAAATGGGTAAATGACTGGGCTGCCATTTGCCAACCCGATGTCATTCACTGGTGTGACGGATCAGAAGAGGAAAACCAACGGCTGCTTGACATTGCCGTGAAAACAGGCGCTGCCATCAAATTGGATGATTCCAAACGTCCGAACAGCTATTATTTTCAAAGCGATCCAAGTGATGTTGCCCGTGTCGAAAACCGTACCTTCATCTGCTCCGAAAAAGAGGAAGATGCCGGCCCCACCAACAACTGGATGGCCCCTGCGGAAATGAAAAGAATTCTCCTCGCAGAGTTCACCGGGAGTATGAAAGGAAGGACATTGTATGTAATCCCTTTCAGTATGGGCCCCCTTGGTTCCAACATTGCCAAAATCGGAATTCAGATAACCGATTCAATCTACGTTGTGACCAATATGCGAATCATGACCCGTATGGGGAAAGAGGTGCTTGATGTTTTGGGCGATGGTGATTTTATCCCATGCATGCATTCTGTCGGCGCTCCTCTCGAATCAGGTCAACAAGATGCAAAATGGCCCTGTGCGCCCATTGAGAAGAAATTCATCTCCCATTTTCCCGACACCAACGAAATTTGGTCATTTGGAAGTGGTTATGGAGGAAATGCCCTGCTTGGGAAAAAATGCCTTGCCCTCAGGATTGCCTCTGCCATGGCACACCGGGAAGGGTGGCTGGCAGAACATATGCTTATCATGGGAATTACCAACCCGCAGGGAAAAAAGCACTACATCGCTGCCGCATTTCCAAGCGCTTGTGGAAAAACCAACCTGGCCATGCTAATACCCAGCCTACCCGGGTGGAAAGTTGAAACCGTGGGTGATGATATCGCCTGGATGAAGTTCGGCAACGACGGTAAACTCTATGCCATCAACCCGGAAGCAGGCTTTTTTGGCGTAGCCCCTTATACCTCCATGGAGACCAATCCCAACGCCATGTTATCCTGTCGGGCCAACACCATCTTCACCAATACAGCCCTTACCCCCGACGGAGATATCTGGTGGGAAGGGATTGGACAGGATATTCCCGACGGGACCATTACCTGGACCAATGAGTTATACGATAAGGCAAATGGGAAACCCGCGGCCAACCCAAATGCCCGGTTTACGGCGCCCGCACGGGAATGCCCGGTGATTGACCCGGATTGGGAAAACCCCAAAGGGGTGCCCATCTCCGCTTTTCTCTTCGGAGGCCGTCGTCCGGGAACAGTACCCCTGGTTTATCAGGCTTTTAACTGGAACCACGGCGTTTTTCTGGGATCCATCGTAGGTTCGGAAGTCACAGCAGCTGCCATTGGCCTGAAAGCAGGAGTACGCCGCGATCCGTTTGCGATGCTCCCTTTCTGTGGATATCACATGGGCGACTATTTTGGACATTGGGTGAACATCGGTGAAAAGGCTCCGGATAAATCAAAATTACCGCTGATTTTCAATGTCAACTGGTTCCGGAAAGGGCCCGATGGGAAATTCCTATGGCCCGGCTATGGCGATAACATCCGTGTTCTGCAATGGGTCATCGAAAGAGTGGAAGGAACGGCCTCCGCCGTTGAAACACCCATCGGCTTTGTCCCCGAAAAATCATCCATTGACCTGACAGGGCTCCCCGACGTTATCGATCAAATGGAAGCCATCCTTAAAGTTGAAAAAGAGGATTGGTGCCATGAATGTGACTTGATTGCAGAACATCAGAAAATTTTTGGCGACCGACTGCCGGAAGAGATGAAAAACCAGTTTGAACTGTTGAAAAAAAGGTTTGGAGTTTAACAAGTTGGACAGGTTGGACGGGTTAAAATTTTTGTGGTTTGTAGATGTCTGAGGAGTTTAAAATTTATACCAAAGGTGGCGACAAGGGGGAAACCTCCCTGCTGGGGGGTACCCGTGTTGCCAAAAGCCATGATCGTGTTGAGGCTTATGGCAATCTCGACGAATTAAACAGTTTCATCGGGCTTATCCGGGATCAGGATATCGATCCTCATTACCGCAGGATTCTTATCACCATCCAGGAACACCTTTTTATCGCCGAAGCATTGATAGCCCGCGACCCGGATGTAACGACAAAGGATTTACCACAGTTGAACGAGGAGATCGTGACACTTCTCGAACAGGAAATAGATTCCATGAATGAACCCCTTCCCCCCTTACGAAATTTTATTCTTCCGGGGGGGCATACCACGGTCTCGCATTGCCATGTTGCACGCACCGTTTGCCGTCGGGTCGAACGGTCCCTAATCCGCCTGAACATGACCAGCCCTGTGGAGGAAATAATAATTCGCTTTTTGAACCGTTTATCCGATTACCTTTTTGTGTTAGCGCGAAAAACGGGTCATGATCTCGGAGCAAAAGAAACACACTGGAGACCATTGTAATTTTGATTTCTTTTTTTATACTTTTGCAGGAATTAACCAAAACTCATAAAAATGTACTGGACACTCGAATTGGCTTCAAAACTGGAAGACGCTCCCTGGCCTGCTACCAAGGATGAGTTGGTCGATTGGGCGATCCGGTCCGGGGCGCCACAGGAAGTAATTGAAAATTTAAAAGAGATCGAAGACGAAGGTGAATCTTATGAGCGAATAGAAGACATCTGGCCCGATTATCCAACCAAAGACGATTTCTTCTTTCACGAAGATGAATATTAAAATCAACTCCTTTCTGCAAATGATTTTACAATAATCATCAGCAAACCAATCCGCTTTTCGGAATGGTCTCAAAATTCTCCATTTACGATTTATTCAAAAAAGGAAAAATGTACACTCCCGTAATTACGCATTTGTGTAAAGTTCGGATGCTGGTTGAATTGATACCGGGAGGAGTGTTCGAATATAAATAACCCTTGAGGGGCCAGCAACCCAGAACCCAGAACAAGATCAGGGATATCTGATATCCTGTCAAGATCGTAGGGAGGATCAGCAAAAATCAGGTTATAGGAGGCTTCCATGTGTTTTAAAAAGACAAACACATTGGATTTGACAGCCTGCAAGTTGGTTATCCCAAAGGATGCGGCGCTTTTTTTCAAAAAACCAATACACCGGGGATTGGCATCTATCGACATAACACTCATGGCGCCACGGGAAATAAACTCAAAAGAGATACTCCCGGTCCCTGTAAAAAGATCCAGTACAACCAGCGATTCAAAATCAACCAGGTTGCTGATCACATTAAATAATCCCTCCTTTGCAAAGTCGGTGGTTGGCCGTACCGGCAAATTGACCGGTGGCTGAAGCCTTCTTCCCCTGAATGTTCCGCTTATAATCCGCATGCCTGAAAATTTAACAATGGAAAATAAAATTGCGGCGGAACCTGGTTTAATATATGACTGTATTTAAAAGCGTCATTCCTGCGTGCAAATTCTACATGACGGACATATTTGAAGAGTAAGTCAAAAAGAGGTGAATTCTTTTCAATATTCCCCAATAAAACCATAGGTATCGTTTCCGGGTTGTGGTTCAATTGTTCCATTACAAAAATCAGATAATAGGCAATGTCATCCCGGTTCTGATAAGCAAAAGAATTAAAATAACTCATCTGCCGACCGTCAAATATCATCAGATCGATCATGTTATCCCGAATATGGAGGAAAACCCTGTTGGTATTGATCCTGTTTTTATAATTAATCCAGATACTTTCGATAAGTACGCTGGAAAAATGGACCAATCCGACAGAAGGGTAATGCGATTTGATGGAATTTAAAACCGGGGCCGGCACAGAATAAACATGTTGGATATCCAATGGGATTAAATGGTCAGAAAAAGTTTTTTCATCCTGGCTGCCCGAAAAGCCAAACTGTAAATAATGGTCCCGTTCTTTGACATCAAAAAGCAGTGAAGGGATCAGCGTTGATTTTTTTCCCTCGTAAGCAATCCGGATGGTTTTATACTGATTTTTCAACCAGGGCATGGCGCTGAAAGCGCTTTTCAGAAAATCTTCAAAAGAAGGCTTTATGGCCTGGGCGCCATGGGAAGAGGTCAAATCATTCTTTTTAATCTGTTGGATACAAAGATATTTGTTCCGTATAAAATCGAGAACGGCATAGGAAAAACCACCCTCTCCGAAAACCAATGAAAGTCCGTAATTTCTGGTTTCCTGAATATTAAACGACTCATCCAGCTTATTGATAACAACAGTAAAAAGATCGGCCATTTTTGGGATTTAAACAATTAACGCCATCACTATAGTCACTACAATGATAAGAAGAAAACCTGAAATAAGAAAAGGACGGCCATTCCCGGAGGTAAAAAAACAGCCGTAAACCATTTTGAGCGCATTGTTGCTAATGATGGCCTGTAGGGTGGCCAATGCTACTACATCCATGGGGACCCCGTATTTACCCTGAAATAAATTAATCAGGAAAGGATCAATATCGGTCAGCCCGACAATGAACGACAAAACATTCAACCCCGGGGCCCCAAAGCGATCCAATACCTCAAAAGTGATAAAAGTGAAAACAATGTAGAGGGTTGTAAAAATCAGCGCTACCTTAAATTCCAACGGGTTTGTTCCCGACTTTAATCCCTCATCGTGCGTGGCAATCAGCTTGTTCCTGTAAAAAAGAACAACCATTCCGGTGGCAACCGAAAACAGAAAAAGAATCAGAAAAAAGTGCCAGACTTGCAGAAATAAGGGCTGGCTGAAAATCAGGATCAGGATCAGGATCCGCAAATACATCATGGCTGTGGCAAAAATAATACCGGCCATATACTGGTTTATGTGATCGGGTTCAATCTTGCTTTTTCGAGCCAATATAATGGTAGTGGCAGTACTCGAATATAAACCACCCAAAATCCCTGAAAGAACAATGCTCGCATTGGTGAAAACAAATTTCTTCAATAAATAGCTGAAATAGGATATCGTGGAAATCACAACAACGGCCAGCCAGATTTTATAGGGTGTCAGACTAAGTCCCCTGACAATGGGCGTGTCGGGCAAAACAGGAAGGATAACCCCTGCAATAATCAGGAATTTAGCCAGCGTAATAAATTCGTACCTGTCGAACTTCCTGGAAATTGTTGCAAATGTCTCTTTCAATTCCGAGAAAATAAGCAATGTAACAACAATAAGCAAAACCATCCATAAGGGCTGGGTCATAATAAGGGGCCCCAGGCAATAGGTGATCAGGGCAATAAAAATAGTAGTAGCGCCATATTCTTTATAATCGCGGATATGATAATAATACGAAATTCCCATAACCAGCGACAGGACGAGTCCACCTCCCATAAAAAGGAGCGCGTTTCTCGTGTCGAGCAGGAAAAGGATAAAACCAAGGATACCAATAAAAGTAAAGGTCCGGTCGGTGCCAAAAGTCCGGCTGATCTCCTGTGTCTGGCTGTGAATTTGCCGTTGAGATAATCCAATCAGCAACGAAAACAGAGTAACCAGTAACAAATTGATCAGATTGGAAGGAAGGGCGGTGATGAGTTCCACGGTATATAATGATTTACGATTTACGATCTACGATCTACGATTTACGATTTACGATTTACGATTTAGACTGTCATACGTCGGGAGTTCTTTCAGAAAGGTGTATGTTCCCGATTGATGATCGATATGACAAACATAGTGGGTCATGCCGTTGGTCACTACCAGGTAGTTCACCAGAAGTTTCATATTGTACATTGCTACCTGATCGAAAACATCCTGGGTGATTTTTTTTGAAGGGGCTTTGCATTCAATTACCAGACAAGGTTTCCCATCGGAGGTATAAGCGAGGATGTCAAAACGCCTGGCCATCCGGTTCACGGTCAGAGATGCTTCGACCACAATCAGCGAAGCAGGAAAACCCAATTGGGTAACCAATAGGTTACAAAAGTGCTGACGGACCCATTCTTCAGGTGTCAGCCGGACAAATTTCCTTCGAAACGGATCGAAAATTTCCTTTTTCCCGTTGGCCATCTGTCGCACCTGAGGTGCAAATTCCGGTAAATTAAGTGGATGCATCATGGTTCAGGTACAAACTTACGGAAAAAACAGGAAAATCGGATCGGATTATTGTGTATGTTTGTCTCAGAATTACACATCCGACAGGAAATAAAAATCGGCATGAAGACAAAAAAGGAGATTGTTGACGACTGGTTGCCCCGATATACAGGGACAAATCTTGATGCGTTTGGGGATTTCATCCTGCTGACCAATTTTAACCGTTACCTTGAAATTTTTTCCAAATGGTACAATGTCCCGATTAATGGCCAGGATAAATCAATGCCCAGCGTAACCTATGGCCGCATTACCATGATTAATTTTGGCATGGGAAGTCCAAACGCAGCTACCATCATGGATCTGCTCAGCGCCATCAAGCCTAAAGCAGCGCTTTTTTTAGGCAAATGCGGAGGACTCAAAAAAAAATGCAAAGTTGGCGATATGATCCTTCCGATTGCTTCTATCCGTGGAGATGGTATATCGGATGAGTATTTTCCCGAAAGAGTCCCTGCATTACCAGCGTTCAACCTTCAAAAAATTATATCAGCGGTGATTTTAAACCACAGGAAAAATTACTGGACTGGTACGGTTTATACAACCAACCGCAGGGTATGGGAATACGACGAAAAATTTAAGGAATACCTTCGTATAACCAGAAGCATTGCCATTGACATGGAGACTGCAACTCTTTTTATGGTTGGTTTTTCGAATCACATTCCCACCGGTGCACTGCTCCTCGTATCCGATCAACCGATGATTTCCAGTGGGGTTAAAACACAGGTCAGTGATAAACGGGTTACGGAGAACTTTGCCGAAGAACACCTGAAAATCGGAGTAGATACCATGAACGACCTGATCGAAAAAAAACTTCTGGTAAAACACCTGAGGTTCGATTAATTCATAATTTGCCCATGCTGAATAGATCCTATGGCAGGAAAAAGTGAAATCAGTTTTGATCATTTGATGAATAACCTGAAAAACAAGATATATCATCCGGTATATTTTTTTCATGGTGAAGAGCCCTATTTCATCGATATTCTGTCGGATTATATTGAAGACCATGTTTTAAACGATCTGGAAAAAGAGTTTAACCAGACCATCGTATATGGAAAAGACAGCAATGTTGCCACCATTGTGAGTTATGCCCGGCGCTACCCCATGATGGCCAATTACCAGGTGCTTATTGTTAAAGAAGCCCAGGACCTGGATAAGATCGAAGAGTTTCAGCCTTACATGGAAAACCCTCAAACTTCAACAATTCTGGTTTTATGTTACAAATACGTAAAATTCGATAAGCGAAAAGTACTCTGTAAAACAATTGAAAAAACAGGGATTATATTCGAATCGCCCCGGTTTTATGAAAATAAAATCCCCGACTGGATCAATGAATACCTTCATCAGCGAAACTATACCATCCAGCCCAAAGCCGCTGCATTATTAACTGAATTTCTTGGGGCCGACCTGGGAAAAATTGTCAACGAAATTCAAAAATTACTGATCAGTTTAGCCCCGGGCGCTGAGGTCACCGAGGAAGTGGTTGAAAAAAATATTGGCATCAGCAAAGATTACAATGTGTTTGAACTGCAAAAAGCCCTTTCCCAACATGATATTGTTAAGGCAAACCGGATCATCCTCTATTTTGCTGCCAACCCCCGTGAAAATCCGTTGGTTAAAGTTGTACCCATTCTTTTTTCTTATTTTTCAAAGATATTGACCTTTCATTATCTCACCGATAAATCCCGAAATTCGGTGGCATCAGCGCTGGGCATAAACCCATTTTTTGTTAACGATTTTCAGCTGGCAGCCCGGAATTTCCCAATCGGGCGCACGGTTCACACCATCTCCTTACTCCGGGAATACGACATGAAATCAAAAGGGGTTGAGAACAATGCTGCCTATGCCAGCGATGGAGAATTAATGAAAGAATTGATATTCAGGATATTGCATTAATAATACCGTCTTGTTAAAGCGGTTTATTAACCATCCATCCTGTAATTAAATTCCGACGACCGATAGGTTTCTTCGATGATCCGGCTGTATTTTTCCATGATAAATTTCCGGCGTAATTTCAAGGTCGGTGATATTTCCCCGGATTCGGTGGTCCATTCCGCATCGAGCAACCTTATTTTCTTAATTTTTTCTGTCTGGTCCAGGTCCTGGTTAAATCGTTCCACTTCCTGTTTGATCCGGCGGATAATTTTCGGGTTGGTTACGGCTTTTTTCTTTGAACCAAAAGCAATGTGTTTGACTTCACACCAGTTTTTAAGGTGTTCGAAATTCGGAATGATCAGCGCTGCCGGATAATTCCGGTTCTCTCCAACCACCATGATATGTTCGATAAAGGGGGACTCTTTGATTCTTTGTTCAATGGGTTGGGGTGCAATGGATTTTCCGCCTGAAGTTTTAAATATCTCTTTTTTCCGATCGGTGATTTTCAGAAATTTACCATCTTCAATAACGCCGATATCTCCGGTATGGAACCATCCCTCAGAATCGATGACCTCCGCGGTTTTTTCAGGCCTGTTCAGGTATCCGATCATGATGTTGGGGCCTTTGCAAAGAACTTCCCCATCATCGGCTATTTTCATTTGATTACCGGTCAAAAGGGGGCCAACGGTACCAAATTTCACACCCCCGGGTTCAAAACGGTAACAGGTTACACCCGGCGAGGTTTCTGTAAGACCGTATGCTTCAAGAATCGGGATCTTTGCTGCCCAGAAAATACGCGCCAGCCGCGGGTGGAGGGAAGCGCTGCCCGAAACGATGAATTTAAGCTCCCCCCCCAAAGCTGCCCGCCATTTTCGAAAAACAAGGAGATTGGCAATAAAGAGTTTCACATCATACATCCAACCCCGCGTATGCCCCAATTCGTATTTGTGACCCTGCCGCAACGCCCAAAAAAACAAAACCTTCATGGGTAGTGGCAAATTACGCCCCTTGGCAACGATTTTGTTATAAATTTTTTCGAAAACTCTCGGTACCGAAGCAAAACCATGAGGCTTGACCTCCCGGATATATTCTCCAAGTTCATCAATGTTCTGGACATAATACACAGAGATCCCAAAAGATTGATAAACATATCCGGCTGTCCGTTCATAAACGTGGCAAAGTGGTAAAAAACTGACAACCCGGTCATGCATTTTAAGCGGGGGAATTTCAGCCAAAGCTTTGTAGTTGGAAACGAAATTATGGTGCGACGACATCACTCCCTTGGGCCTGCCGGTTGTCCCGGAAGTATAAATAATGGTCGCCATATCGCCGGGTTCTATGGATTGCTTGATGACATCCAGTTCCGACGGGTTAGGGTGGGTTTTACCCAATTCAAGAATCTCTTTCCAGCTCCGGATCCCTTTTACAGGTTCGATGGAAAAAACCGCCTTCAACCTTGTAATTTCAGGAAGTACCTTTTTTATCCGGTTAAAAATTTCTTCGTCGGAAAAGATCAGGTACTCAATGTCCGAATCTTTAAATATATAGCGGTAATTCTCTTCACTGATGGTAGGATAAACCGGGACCTGAATGGCCCCGGCCTGAAGAATGCCCATATCAAAAAAGTTCCATTCCGGACAATTGTTCATCACCGTTGCAACCCGGGCGCCCTTGGTTACTCCAAGCGCCAGTAAGCCCAAACTGATCAGGTTGCTGTTACATACATAATCATCGGCAGAAAAATGCACCCAGGCGCCTTTCCTTTTGACATTAAAGACATCTTCAATAGAATGATATTCATCTTTGTATAATTCCAGAAGATCAAAAATCCGAGTGATGCTTTTCATCTTATCCAAACGAATTTAAGGTTGGTTTTATTCAAATAATGTTGAAATTTTATCTGCATATTTTTTTGCAATTGCATTGCGCTTTAGTTTCAGGGTCGGAGTGATTTCCCCGGTTTCAAAAGTCCATTCCTCCCCAAGGAGATCCCACGATTTGATCTTTTCAGTATCGCCGAAAAGTTTATTATAATGGTTGATCTCGGTCTGAAACCGTTTCCGTATCCTTGGCATACCAATCATTTCCAAATTGGTAGTATATTCAATTTCTTTGACATTACACCATGATTTTAAAAAATCAAAATCGGGAACAATGAGTGCTCCGGCAAATTTCCGGTTTTCACCCACAACGATGATCTGCCCGATAAAAAGAGACTCTTTAAACGTGTCTTCGATGGGTTGCGGACTGATATATTTTCCAAAAGATGTTTTAAACAGCTCTTTTTTTCTTCCGGTAATTTTTAGTTGACCTTCCGGTTCCAACTGGCCCAGGTCGCCGGTATGGAACCACCCTTCCGAATCAATTGCCTCTTTTGTCATTTCCGGTTCTTTATAATATCCTTTCATGATGTTGGGTCCCTTACAGAGAATTTCCCCGTCGCCGGCTATTTTCACCTGAACACCACGCAACACGGGGCCGACAGTTCCAAATTTAATTCCGTTTTTAGTGAAATCACTGACCGCAATAACCGGAGAGGTCTCTGTTAACCCGTAACCTTCAATGACGTCAATACCTGCACAGGTAAAGAGCCGCGCAAGCCGGGGTTGAAGCGCGGCGCCCCCGGAAACAACCAACAGACGCTTTCCACCGAGCGCTTCGCGCCATTTTACATACACCAGTTTATCGTAAATCTTTCGTTTTAATTCATAAAACCATCCATTAGTGCCATTGAGCTCATATCGCAGGGCCAAATGCAACGCCCAGAAAAATATCCATCGCCGGGCGCCTGTCAGCTTGTGCCCGGCTGAATGGAGTTTGTCGTAAATTTTCTCCAACAACCTGGGAACAGTACTTAGGATTTCTGGTTTTACATCTTTCATGTTATCGGTAATTGTACCAATACTCTCCGCATAATAAACCGAAAAACCAAGATACTGATATAAATAGTTCAACATGCGTTCATAAACATGGCATAGCGGCAGATAGCTCAATGTTTTGGCGTTTTCATCAAAGGGTGGAATATAAGATACCGATTTAAAATTTGAGATGATGTTTTTATGGCTGAGCATGACCCCTTTGGGATTTCCTGTAGTTCCTGAAGTGTAGATGATGGTCGCAACATCGTCTTCCTGAATGGCCGCTTTCCGTTGTTCGAGAAGCGGCTGGTCTGGATTATTCCTCCCCATCAGGATCAGATCATTAAGATTTTTCAATCCATCTTGCTCCTTATAAATATAAACCCCTTTGATGTGTGGTATCTCAGGAAGGATGTGCTGGATTTTCCGGAGTAGATCCATTCCTGAAATAAAAATATAAGTGACTTCGGCATGGCCAAGGATGTACTTATAATCTGATTCACTGATGGTAGGATAGATGGGAACATGAATGGCGCCGATCTGCATGATGGCCATATCAACAAAATTCCATTCCGCCCTGTTGGCGCTGATCTGGGCAATTTTATCGCCGGGCTGGACCCCGGATGCCAAAAGTCCGTAACTGATGGAATCTACAATTTCACGGTACTGCTTTATGCTGTATTTAACCCAATGACCATTTTCCTTTGAGGCAAGGAGGTCATCCTTAGGTTTAAATTTTAATTCACAATATGGCAACAGGTCAAAAATACGGGTTACTTCCATGTTAAATCAATTAGTAATGGTTATCACTTTTTATGAATTATTGTTGCACAAGCCTGAGCTGTTGGCATCAGTACCAAATCGTTGATATTTACATGTTGAGGTAAAGTGGTCACATAATAAACAACTTCGGCCACATCTTCGGCTTTCAGGGGTTGATATCCTTTATATACGTTCCCGGCCCGTTCTTTATCGCCATTGAAACGGACTAATGAAAACTCTGTTTCGGCTGCTCCCGGGGCAATCTGGGTGACTTTAATATTGTGTGAAACAAGATCGATCCGGGTTCCTTTGGTGATGGCATCAACAGCAAATTTTGATCCGCAATAAACATTTCCCATGGGATATACCTCTTTGCCTGCAACGGAACCAATGTTGATAATATGGCCCTGATTGCGGGCAACCATCCATGGAGCAACCATCCGTGTCATGTAAAGCAGGCCTTTTACATTCGTGTCGATCATTCGTTCCCAATCATCTATCAAACCTTCGTGAACCGGGTTTAACCCTGCCGCAAGGCCGGCATTGTTCACCAGCACATCAATACACCTCCATTTTTCAGATAAACCGGAGATGGCGCTTTCAACTTCCTGCCGTTCCCGGATATCAAAACTCAAAGGTATAACCTCTATAGAATAATTCAAAATCAACTCTTTAGCAAGGTCATCCAGGAGCGCTTTCCGCCTACCGGTAATGATGAGATTATCCCCATGCGCGGCAAATTTGAAGGCGATGGCCTTTCCAAATCCTGAAGTGGCGCCGGTAATACAAACTAACTTTTTCATGTCTAAGATTAGAGTTGTGGCTTTTAAAAAAGAATTATAATCCATGAGTCGAGTCTAAAAAGGACAACCACAAAATTAGGGGATAAATTGGCAAAAT
>DYSO01000271.1 GCA_020718225.1 Draconibacterium orientale
TGGACGCAAGTTCCCCAAGCAGCAGATCGTACTCGCTGTCCGTTATCTCCGGGTCATCCAACTGGTAATAACGGTGATTATGGTAATTTATTGTTTTGCGGAGGACGTTTACCCGTGTATCGGCATCTTCTCTTTTCATCATCGGTTTCCTGTGGGGCGTGTACCGGAAAGGGGTTTCTATTTTAAGGTCTTACCAGGCGCAGTACGGGCTTTTTCTTTTCACCTGTCGGCAGGGGTTGTGGCGGATGATTCTGCATTTTTAGTATTTGTTCGTTGAATATTTCATTTTTCGCGCGAACGGCATTGATGACGAAAAAGACGATGACGGCCTTCTCCCATTCCTTCGTCGGTTGGAAGTTTTCCATACGTTCCTTGTATTTTAACCATAAAGAGGCCAGTGAAGCCTCGTCAAGCGAGAGTATCTGTTGCGCTAATTTGTCGAGGGATGATTCAAGGGATGATTCAAGCATGGATTCAGCTCCAAATTGTTTTGCGGTCATACTAATGTCACATGAAATTTAAGTCAACCGGTAAAAATGATGGAATTTGCAGTTAAATAATACTTGTCTTTTTGATCGTCTCATTATATTCATCCTCGCCAGTTTTCCTGATCTTCCGTGGAGACCGTGCAGTGTAAGACCGGCAACAGAGTACATCATTAAAATCAATGTGGAAAGTCGGGGGTGGCGGGTGGAGACAATTTTTGCTCCGTGGCGAGAAGCCTATATAAAGGCTGAAAAACCGGAGGGATGTGTTTTGTGCAGCGATTCCGCGCGCGACGACGAACTTGTCGTATATGACGGTAAAACGGCGTATGTGATGGTGAATCGTTACCCTTACACAGGCGGTCACCTGATGATTGTCCCGATTCGCCATCTGGGCAGTCTCAAGGATATAACCGGCGAAGAACGATTGGAGCTGTTTTCCCTTGTCGATGTCTCCGTACAGGTGTTGACCGCAGCGATGAAACCGGATGGTTTTAACATCGGGATGAACCTGGGGCGGGCGGGCGGCGCCGGAATCGATGATCATCTTCACATCCACGTTGTACCGCGCTGGTCGGGGGATACAAATTTCACAACCGTCATTGGGGATATCCGCATAATACCTTCG
>DYSO01000164.1 GCA_020718225.1 Draconibacterium orientale
CATCTAATATTCATGTATTAATTGGCAAAAATTCCAAAAAACAAATTCCAAAAAAATTTGAAATTTGCTATTTGTTTGGTTGTGGCTTGTCCACGTTAGGGTTATACTATTACTGGCGCCCCCCCGGCTGGGTAACATAAAACGCGTCAATGATATGGTTGATATTCGTTTTTCCGGATTGGATCAAAACAAATATCACATCAAATCTGATTTCGCCTGCTTGTTTGTGATAGCGCATCCATGCATTGGCAGTACGTGCCTGAATTTGTTGCTTGGTCCGGTTAACATACATTTCCGGATCCGGAAAAGAAGATAAATGGCGCGTTTTGACCTCCACAATCACGATAAAATCACCATCTTTTGCAATGATGTCGATTTCTTCACGCCCCAACCGCCAGTTCCGTTCAAGAATCCGGTATCCCTTTGCTTCCAGATAAGCTGAAGCGATCTCCTCTCCGGTTTTACCCAGTTCTACTTTGTCTTTTGCAACCATTGTGGTTTTGAATAATTGAAATTCGGAAATATCATTTACCACACCATCTTTGTAATAAAGCGACTTTTAGAAGAGCCCGGCCACCCTTTTAATTCCGGAACCCGGACCAATCTTTTTATGCTTTATCGGAGAAAATGGCAAAAAGTAATATGGAGATCAATAAAAAATAAGTTCTATCTGTGGCCCGACGTTAAAAGAGACTTTCCGGCCAAGGATGAGCGCCAGGTTATTATCGGAATGACCAGCCGGGAAATCAAAGCAAACAGGGTATTTATACCCTTTCACTGCATCGAGGATAATCTCATTGGTGCTCTTCCCAAAAGGAACGGCATTGTCGTTCATCCTGCTCATACTTCCAACGATCAGTCCTTTTAATTTTTCAAGTTTACCGGCCCTTTTCAGGTTTATCATCATCCGGTCAACATGGTAAAGATATTCATCCACATCTTCCAGAAACAATATTTTCCCTTTGGTATCAATATCTGAAACCGATCCTGACAGGCTTAACAAAATGGAGAGGTTCCCTCCTACCAGCAAACCTTCCGAATTCCCATCACGGGAGAGCAGGGTTTTTTTAAACAGATAGGAGATCCGGAATCCAAACAAGGCATTGAGCATGGTACTGATGGAATCGCCGGGCGTTTCGGAGATCATATGGACCGGCATGGTACCATGAAGGGTTTCCATTCCAAATTGTTGATGGATATGGGAGTGAAAAACAGTAATATCGCTATAGCCCACAATCCATTTGGGGGATTGAAGAAAACGGGTAAAATCAAGTTGATCGATGATACGAACCGACCCATAGCCCCCTCTTGCACAAATAATGGCACGAATGGCCGGATCGTCCAACATTTGTTGAAAATCGCGCCGACGCTGGTCATCGGTACCTGCAAACTGGTGATGGTGGCCGAATACATAAGACCCTAAAACGACTTCCAGCCCATAACGCTGAAAAATCCGGATAGAGGGGTGAACCTCTTCGAATGTTATCCTTCTGGAGGGAGAAACAATCCCTATTTTATCGCCTTTTTTTAACCAGGGAGGTTGAATCATGGATCAAAAGTACATAAAAAGTCATATCCGTAACCAATTATCAATGATAAGTGGCGGCCGCCAAAGGATGATAACGCCTGGTTTTTTTAATTTTTATATCTTTGTCTCTCTTTTTCGCCTGTTTTTCAAATAACCCCATGGACAAGAAAACGGATTATCAAAGATATACGGTCACCTCTGCACTTCCTTATGCCAATGGTCCCATACACATCGGGCACCTGGCCGGAGTTTATATCCCTGCCGATATTTATGTAAGGTTTTTACGGATGAACGGCGCTGATGTTATCTTTATCGGAGGTTCTGATGAGCATGGGGTCCCCATCACCATCAAAGCCTTGCAACAGGGTGTCACCCCACAGGATATTGTGGACCGGTATCACGGTATCATCAAGAAATCCTTTGAGGATTTTGGCATTTCATTCGACATCTATTCCCGTACATCAAACAAGGTGCACCATGAAACCGCTTCGGCCTTTTTCAGGAAAATGTACGAAGCCGGGCAGTTCATAGAAAAAGTTTCTCAACAATATTTTGATGAAGAAACCGGTCATTTTTTAGCCGATCGATATATTACCGGAACTTGTCCGCATTGCGGTTATGACAAGGCATACGGGGACCAGTGTGAAAAATGCGGTACTTCGCTGAATGCAACCGACCTTATACATCCAAAATCGGTGTTGAGTGGTAATCAACCAATATTAAAAGAGACCCGTCACTGGTTTCTTCCGCTTGACCAATATGAGCCCTGGTTGCGGGAATGGATCATTGAAGGTCACAAAGACGACTGGAAACCGAACGTTTACGGACAATGTAAGTCGTGGATTGACCAGGGCCTTCAACCCAGAGCAGTAACACGCGATCTGGACTGGGGCGTGAAGGTACCGATAGAAGGCGCTGACGGAAAAGTGCTTTATGTTTGGTTTGATGCGCCCATCGGATATATCTCGGCGACCCGGGAGTTGACCCCGGACTGGGAAAAGTACTGGAAAGATAAACAGACCAAGCTAGTACACTTTATTGGAAAAGACAACATTGTTTTTCATTGTATAATTTTCCCGGCCATGCTCAAGGGGGAGGGTACTTTTATAATGCCCGACAATGTTCCAGCCAATGAATTTCTGAACCTGGAAGGGGAAAAAATATCCACTTCGAGAAACTGGGCGGTTTGGTTGCATGAATACCTCGAAGATTTTCCCGATAAACAGGATGTTTTAAGGTATGTCCTGACCTCCGCTGCTCCGGAAACCAAGGACAACGATTTCACCTGGAAAGATTTTCAGGCAAGAAACAACAGTGAGCTGGTTGCGATTCTCGGTAATTTTATAAACCGGACGATGGTTTTGACCCATAAATATTTTGAAGGGAAAGTGCCTGTCGTGGATCTATTCAACGAATCGGACAGCGTTGTGCTGGAGGAGATGAGGCAAATTCCCGTCCGTATTTCCATAAGTCTTCATAGTTATCGTTTCCGTGAAGGCCTTTCGGAAATGATGAACCTGGCGCGGCTTGGCAACAAATATCTTACCGATAACGAACCCTGGAAGTTATTTTCGACCAATCCCGCCCGTGTTGGGACAATCCTGAATCTTTCCCTACAGATATGCGCCCTGTTGACCATCACAGGGGAACCGTTTCTGCCATTTTCCATGAAAAAAGTCAGGCAAATACTCAACCTGCCTCTGTTTTCATGGGAAGATGCGTCAAAGTTGGACTGGCTAAAACCCGGACATCAACTCAATCCACCAGAATTACTCTTTGAAAAAATTGAAGATCCGGCCATTGAAGCTCAGGTCACAAAACTGATAAAGACCAAAGAGGCCAATGAGGCCGCTCAACTTAACCTTACGGTCAAACCAGCAAAAGAGGTGATTCAATATGAAGATTTTATTAAAATGGATATCCGTTCCGGGACCATCCTTGAAGCTGTAAAAGTGCCCAGGACAGACAAGCTGTTAAAATTGAAAATAGATACCGGATTGGACCAGCGGATAGTTGTTTCGGGGATTGCCGGCTTTTTCAAACCCGAAGGGATCATCGGAAAGCGGGTATGCATCCTAATGAATCTGGCGCCCCGGATTTTGAAGGGGATCGAATCGCAAGGGATGATCCTGATGGCCGAAAACCCCGACGGCACTCTGTTCTTTGTCACCCCCGACGATGGCGCCATAAATGGAGCTGATATCAAATAAATTCTTAATTTTGCACCTTCATTCGACATTCAATATTCGTTGTTCCAAATTCAGCATTCCTTCGGCCCTGTAGTTCAATGGATAGAACGGAAGTTTCCTAAACTTTAAATCCAGGTTCGATTCCTGGTGGGGCTACCCAAAAAGCTTGTAAACGTCAATGTTTACAGGCTTTTTCATTTCATGAGTAACAAAATGGTAACAAGCTTACCGGAAAGATCCATTTTTTACCAATTTTGAGTAGTAATAAGACCAGGAAATTATCATTTTCAAATGTGAGGTTTAGTGAGGTTTCTGAATGTTAAGTTTGGTTAAGTTTTTTCACTCCCAATCAGTATCCCAGGGTTCACCATGTCCAGGCTGCACACTTTCAACCTTTGGCAGTATATAAGGCAGTAACTTTGTGAGTAATTCCAGCCGGTCTTTAGGTTTCAACTTTTCCAGCCTATCTGGCAGGGCTGTAAACTCCTGGAAAATTATCTCTTTTAACGCTGCTCTCAGTTCTTTTGTTAACCGGTTTGGTGTACCCTGCCCCCGGCCACCTGTTTTAGTTCCTTTTGCCATTGTCTATTGAATTTGTTTAATGCCTTAACTCTTTCTTTATCTGGTAAATGCCTTATTGATGAAAGTAATTTCCAAAATTCATCAGCTTTTTTCTGACTGCCAAAATACAGTTTGCAAGCTCTATTCATTGCTATTTGTCTTTCTGTCATTTTTCTATTTTAATCTACTTTAGAGAGGTTATAAATAGAACCTGGCCGCTTCTTTAACCTTTTTATCCAGCTCCAGGATAACATCACTGGAGGAGGTGAATGATTTACATTTGCAGGCCTCCTCCACCTGCTGCCTGAGATCATGTGACTGTTTTTTTGAGAGTTCACCCCGTTTGTATGCCTCTTTGATCTCATTGATAACGGCCAGTTCACCGCCCCGCTGCTGAACATACCAAAGAATAGCTTGGTTTGCCTGGTCTTTTTTGGTCTTAATCATGGAGTAATTAATTTGAATGTCATTGATCTTTTTGATTTTTTCATATTCACTCCTCCACCGGTTCACCAGGTCACAATAAAAACCCGGTTCATAAAGTAATGAAGCTCTCAACTCTGGCAGGTTGAAAGTTTGCAGCAACCGTCTTTTATATCGCTGCTCATATCTTAGTACCTGCCTGCCCCGGTACATCTCAGGGATTGGCTGCCCCTTAACTTGCTGCTCATGTACCTTTTCATAAAATACCAGGGTATTATTTCCATTTGAGTAATACAGTCCATTATTTTGCTGGTAACGGTTGAAATATTGCAGGCTGCCTAAATGATCAAAATAAAGCTCTTTATCATGCCTCATGATTAAGTTTTGAGCTACATCTATCCTGGTCACTGCTGCCCGATCCATCGGGAGGAGGAGGAGATCACTTAATTTCTCAACCGCCCTCCTGGTATCACCCCGGCTCAAACCCTTGAAATTGTCACCCAAAAACCATTTACATAATGAGCTGTCCTGAATTTTCACCGCCTGACCAGTTACCCTCACTTTAATACTATCCAGATAACCAGAAATTGAAACGGTTCCATCTGCAAAGGTTGTTTCACTTAATCGGGTCAATCTGGCCGGTATCTCATGGAGCAAATCAACTCCTGGAGCCTCCTCACAATTCAATTTTAAATCTACATTGTCAAACATAAAAAGTTACCAAATCGGTTACCAGAAACACATTAACATAGAGATTGAGGAAAACAGGGTGCAAACCTGCCCGGCTGCACCCCTCCTCTGGCCGGTTACCAAATAGCAAACTTTCATGATTTTGCACGGTTCCTGAGTTCATTGATTTCATTTTCCAGTTCATGATCACAAAGTAAATGATACAGGTTTCTCCTATTGTTTCTCTGGCCTCTGGCAATGAAAATCTCAATCGTTTGCCAGTCATTGGAGAAAATCAAAAGGATTGCATCACTGGTATGGTTTATATCTCCATAGCCAAACGACAAGGTTATATCAGGTACAAAAACACTGGAGATATTATCTCCTTTGGTAATTGCTTTGTCTGGCCGGTCTTTTCCTGAAAATCTGAACCTCTCAGGTGCATCTCCAAAATAAAAAAACTGCTCTCCTTTTTTGTTTTTCAGCTTGGTTTCAAACGGTTCATAACTGCCTGTTGAGGCTGTCACATCAAACCGGGTTTTTGCTGCATCGGGTGAATGTTCACCCTTGTAATAATCGGTTAGGATCATGACCGGCCTCCTCTCTTATTGAGGGTTACATAGGTGCTGGCCTGGTTTTCAATCTCCTCATGTTCATTCTGGTTATTCAATAACCAATTTTCCAGCTCTGCCCGATCAAAAAAGATCATTTTTCCAGCCGGTTTGCTGAAAGGGATCTTTTGTAAATGGGTCAACTTGTAAAGATATGACCGGGAAAAACCGGTGTACCTGGCAGCCTCTGAAAAGGTCAGTACATTTTTCTGGCTCAAAATATTGGCCTGTAAATCGGTAATTTGTTTCTCCATTCTCTGGAGGGTTTCAATTTCTGTACTCATCTGTTAAATTTTTAGAGTGAAACAAATGAGCTGGCCAGCTCTGTTAAACATCTGCAAAATGTGAAACAAAGATACTGCTAAAAACAAAGTTATATCACTGATTTTCTGTATATTACAGGACTTGTAAGATAGTCGGGTAAGGTCGGGTAAGATCGGGTAAAAAAGAAAAAGCCCTACAATCAAAGAGATCAAAGGGCTTTCAATAGTCGGGTAATTGACTATTTCACTACTTTCTGGACTATCTCCTCCAATTCCTTAAAATAATTGCTGTACTCAGTTCTCTTTGGTTTATTCAATGA
>DYSO01000165.1 GCA_020718225.1 Draconibacterium orientale
TTTTTCCCCGCCATAATCCTGGAACGTTTGAACATGGGATTATAGTAAAGCCTGATATAATCATCCAATTGCCGTTTCATGGTAAAGTGCGGTGCAATCTCAGAGATCGTGTTTTTTATATACGATACCCATCCTTCTGGAATATCGCGGTCGTTGAGTTTATAAAATGCAGGAACAATCTCTTCTTCAAGAATTGAATAGATGGTTTCTGCATCAAGCTCATCCTGAAACAGCGGATTATCATAGGTAGATTCTTCCTGGAGCGCCCATCCGGCATTGGGCCGGTATCCTTCGGCCCACCAGCCATCGAGTACACTAAAATTCACAACGCCATTCATTACGGCCTTTTCCCCACTGGTCCCTGAAGCTTCCAGCGGCCGTGTTGGTGTATTCAACCAAATATCGACCCCTTTGATCAGGTATTTGGCTACTTCCATATCGTAATTTTCAATAAATAGAATTTTACCCAGATATTCAGGCATCCGTGATATTTCGAAAATCCGTTTGATGAGGTCCTGTCCTGCTTTATCATTTGGATGGGCTTTGCCCGCAAAGACAAACTGAACGGGTTTTTCCTTATTATTTACGATGCGGTAAAGCCGGTCGAGGTTACTGAACAGCAGGTGTGCCCGTTTATACGTTGCAAACCTTCGTGCAAACCCGATGGTGAGGGCTGCGGGTTTGGCAGCTTCCCTGATTTTAAATATAAGTTTCGGATTTTCATGTCGCAGGGTCATGTCACTGTATAACCGTTGCAACAAATAATCTGTCATTTGAGCTTTTTGTTTAAGCTTGGTTTTCCAAATTGTCTCATCATCAACAAGGTGAATTTTTTTCCAATATTGGGGATTGGACTGATCTTCGAGGAAACCCTCGCCAAACTCCTTGCTATACAACTGCTGCCACGACTTGGCCGTCCAGGTCGGGAAATGCACCCCATTGGTCACATAACCGATATGTAATTCTTTCGGATAATAACCCGGGTAGAGTTTACAAAACATATCACGGGTGACCCGTCCGTGGATTTTACTGACCCCATTGATCTCCTGCGACAATTTTGCTGCAAGAACGCTCATGGAAAACACTTCATTCGGGTCATCTTCAACCATCCTGCCAAGGTTCATAAATTGTTCCCATTTAAGGGCCAGATGATCGGGATAGTGTGAAAGATATCGGCGCAGAAGCTCTTCAGGAAAAGTATCATGGCCGGCAGGGACAGGGGTATGGGTTGTAAATAACGTGGATGAACGCACCACTTCAGAAGCCTGAAAGAAGGTCAGTTTTTCATTTTGAATATATTTTCGCAACCGTTCGAGACTGATGAAGGCAGAGTGGCCCTCATTGCTATGAAAGAGGTCTGGTTTAATGCCTAATAAATCGAGCATCCGGATCCCCCCGATTCCCAGCAACAACTCCTGGCGAAGCCTGTTTTCCGCGTCGCCGCCGTACAACTGATGGGTGATGCTTCGGTCCTTTTCTTCGTTTTCATCGATATCGGTGTCCATCAAATACAACGGAACCCTTCCCACGTCGCATCGCCATACTTTTGCATACATGGTCCTTCCGGGAAAAGCAAATTTGATTTTCAGCCAGTTGCCATCGTTATCCCGCATGGGGACCAAAGGCAGGTGCGTAAATTTCTGAGGGGTAAAGGTTGCAATCTGATCCCCAAAAATAGAAAGGCTTTGTATGAAGTAGCCATACCGGTATAACAGGCCAATCCCGACAATATTGACATTGGAATCACTGGCTTCCTTAAGGTAATCGCCAGCCAACATCCCAAGGCCCCCCGAAAAGATTTTAATGGTATCGTGGAGTCCATATTCCATGCTGAAATAGGCAACCATATCGCGCGGTTTTTCCGACGCTTTGGCCATATAAACATCAAATTTGGATGTAACCCTGTTCAGCTTGTTGACAAATTTTTCGTTGTTGCTTAAATCCTGAAGTTCCTGATAAGAAAGGGATTCAATCAATGCAATGGGATTGAACTTTAAATCGTACCACCGTTGTTTATGGATCATTTCAAAAAGTTCCGATCCTTCAAAATTCCATGACCACCAAAGATTTTTAGCCAACCGTTCAAGACTTTTCAGGTTTTCGGGGATACTTTGCCGGATCAATACTTTTTTCCACTCTGGTTTGATATTGATCAGGGTTTTGGCCGACTTTGTGAAGACTTGAGGTTGTTTGCCGGCATACAATTCTGCTCTTGATTCAGTGATATCCAGGGTACTGGAATATGCGTCCCGGTAATTGTCCAATAAATTACTCCAAAGTACGGATCGTGAAATCTCATACGCTTTAATCCGTATTTTAATAATTTCCTTTTCCGTTTTGGTAGTGCAGTTTAATACAGCCTTGACAATCTCTTCAACAACCTCTTTATCATTGTCATCATTTCTTTCGATAATGGTCGTACATTCTTTCACCGACGGAAATAAGCGTTTAATCCATTGTCCAAACCCGGAGAGTGTAGTTGTAATGGTCGGAATGTGAAACGCAAGACTTTCGAGGGCAGCATATCCCCAGGGTTCATAATAGGAAGGATAGATGGTCCCGTCAAAACCAATCAGGAGATCGTAATAACTCAGATTAAAAATACCATCAGAACCATTCAGATATACCGGGGCATAAATAATTTTTACTTTATCCTCGGGTTTGTTAAACAGGCCGTTTTCTTTAATTTTCTTCAGGATCAGGTCATTCTCCGGCTCCGACAGATAATGGGTCAGGCAATCTTCGGGATGGGGATTGCCCTGGTGGGGATCTGCCATGCGTTCCAATAAATCCTTTCTTGGGCCGCTTTGAGCCGTAGGAAATGCAACCAAGGCAATGATGGGCTGCTGAAGTTTTAACTGTTTGTTCAGCAATCCAAGAGAATCAATAAACAGGTCAACCCCTTTATTATGGAATTCATATCTGCCGCTATTAAAAACAAGGATACTGTCACCAGGAATAGCCTGGCCTGTCAGCGCTCTAGTAATCTGAAAAACCTTTTCCCTGGCACGAAGGCGTTTTTCGTTATATTCTTTCTTAAGTGGTACAAACGAATCATTGAACCCGTTGGGGGTTAACAGATCAACCTCTTTTTCCAGGAAACGGCTACATTCATTGGCAATTAACTGACTAACTGTGGTAAAATAATCAGATTCATGTGCCGCTAATTTTTCAAGAGAAAATTTTGCCATAACGTTAAACTGTTTGGCAATAACTTCGGCATTGAAATGTTCCGGATTTTTATACAAAGGCAACCGGTTTGCTGCAATGGTCCGGCCCACAATAGTGCCATGTGTTGTGAAAACAGTCCCAATCTGCGGTATTCGTTCTTTCAGATAGAGGATCCCAACCCCGGTCATCCATTCGTGAAATTGTGCAATAATTTTATCGAGGTGGGAGAGGTTGAAATTGTAAAAGCTTTCGATGACCTTTCCGGCTGCATATCCAAAAAGTGCGGGTTCAACATAATTCCAATCACCACTCAGGGAATCAAGTTTATAACGTTCCCAGAAGTGGGCAAAAATTTTATCCTTTTCCGAAAAATGGGAGGTAAAATCAATGAGGACTACCACGGGTCGGCCGGGAATATTCCACCGGCCTATTTTAATACGCAATCCTTCGCCTTCTGCTTGTTCCCGCCATGATCTGTAGAGAAATCTGTCTTCAATAAATTCGGGATTCTGATGGGTCTCTTTCCAGACATCCGGGCCAACCAGGATATAATTATCTTTAAACATTTCAGTCAGCATCAGCGCTTTCGTGGAAATTACAGTATGTATTCCTCCAACTTTATTACATACTTCCCAACTGGTCTCAAACAGGTAATCTGGGATCATTTTAAGATTGTCTTTCATTGGCATAATTATAGAATGATCTATAAATCTTTTTTACGTTTCGATTTTGAAGTTTCGGCGGTTTTTTTAACAATGGAATGTGAAGCCGTTTTTTTCGCTGTTTTTCTCACAGTTTTTTTTATCTCTGTGGGAAGAATAGCCTCCTTTTCCGGGGTTTTAACCATTTTTTCGGGTTCAGGCGGCAGCGCTATATGTTCATCAACCCGGATCATAAAATCCGAGAGTACATTCATGTAATTTATAAAAGCTTCATAGGGTGATCCGTAAGGATTAAAGTATTTATGAACTTCACCGGATGAAAACCACTTGGTACACATATAATAAAAATGGTTGCTTGTTTGAAGATACAGCCAGTCCTTTTGCAGTTCGGGACAGGTACATTCCTTGAGCTTTTGTTCATAGGAATACAATTTCGCAAAAGCCTCATCCTGAAGCTCATTCCCCAACCAGGCTGTCAGGTCACGCTCTTCATCAGCCCAAGAGATGGCATGGGGAACAGAAATAGCCGCAACTGGTTGAAGTTCGTGATACAAATTTTCAGGGGTACTGAATTTGAAATTTGATTTGGAAAATACAGTTGATGGTAAATGGCGGAAAAAATCAAAGATCCCGGTCTCTTTCCATTGATGTTCACCGATGGTTTCATAATCCAGGAACAGGTTGACCACTTCCTCCTTTTTTTCCACTTTTGAAAGCCATTTAACAAATTTTTCCGTTGTCAGCGGCCATTCAGACCAATCCTGGTTTGAAAACCGGAAGGTCAGGTCGTCGCTGAGTTGAAAATTTCTCAGAAGTACCTTGAGTTTTGGGTTGATGGTATTGCAATACATGTAATTTGGGCTTTTCCATCCAAGAATGTGTTTAGCCCCCTCGGTAAGCATGGTATGGAAACCCATTTCAGCAACCATTTCACCGATCTGATCCGAATAAATCAACTCCGTATTCCGGAAGGTCAGAGGCTTATAACCAAACAATTCTTCTGTTTTTTTCCGGTGAAGTTCCACCTGTCTGATGAACTCTTCTTTATTTCGCAACGATGCTAGTGAATGGGCATACGTTTCCGAAATAAACTCGACCTGACCGGTTTCGGCTAATGCCTGAAAACTCTTAATTACTTCAGGAACATGTGTTTGTAACTGTTCCAAAGCCGTTCCGGAGATGGAATAACTCAATCGGAAAGCAGAACCGAATTCCCTGATAAGTTCCAGCATGAGTTTGTTGGCAGGCAGGTACGATTTTTCTGCAACCCTGCGGATGATATGACGGTTTTGATAATCGTCATAATAGTGATGGTCCTGTCCGATATTGAAAAACCGGTAAGTCCTCAGTCGAAATGGCTGGTGGACCTGAAAATACAAACATATAGATCTCATATGATCATTTATAAACAGCTTGATTATACACTTCAATTATATTTATCGCGGCATTTTCCCATTTCAGGTTATCTACCTCAGTTTTTCCATAACGGACAAACATTTTACGCAGTGCGTCATAATGAATGATCCCATAAATGGCATCAGCCAGAGCGTCGATATCCCAGAAATCGACTTTCAATGCATGGTTCAGTACCTCGGCAACCCCCGATTGTTTGGATATAACCACTGGTACATTCGACCGCATTGCTTCCAGCGGAGAGATCCCAAAAGGTTCGGAAACGGAAGGCATGACATAAACATCGCTCATGGCGAACATGGTGTCAACCTCAGTACCGGCAAGAAAACCGGTAAAATGGAATTTCGTGGAAATTTTAAGTTGTGCAACCCGTCGGATCATCCGGTTGAGTAAATCGCCCGAACCGGCCATTACAAAACGTACATTGGAATCGCGTTGGAGTACCTTGTAGGCAGCTTCTACAAAATAATCGGGCCCTTTCTGGTAGGTTACACGGCCAAGAAAGGTCACAATTTTTTCCTTTACATGTTTCCCGGCTTTACCAACCTCCTGCCGTTCAACAGGTTCAACGGCATTATGAACGGTAATAACCTTTTCCGGAACAATACCATACCTTTCGATGACAATCTGGCGGGTAAGGTTACTCACCGTGATGACAAGATCCGCTTCGATCATCCCTTTACGCTCAATATCATAAACGGCTTGGTTGACATGTTCGCCCGACCGGTCAAATTCCGTAGCATGTACATGTACAACCAGGGGTTTTCCGGTCATTTCCTTGGCAGCTATCCCGGCGGGATAGGTCAGCCAGTCATGGGCATGGATCACATCAAATGTGTTTTCCTTGGCAAGCGATGAGGCAACCAGGGCATAACGGGCAACCTCTTCCATCAGATTGGGGCCATATTTTCCGGAGAAGGTATAATTTTTGGAAAATACAGTTTTTCTGACATCTTTACCAGTCAAGGTTTCCAATGATATAATTCTTTCAAATTCTTCCGGATCCAAATAAGGAACAAGGCTTGACCCAATCTCCATATATTGAATTTTCTCCCAGAATTCCTGATTATGCTGTTGATGAAAGTCTATGACTACATCACTGGCATTCACCAGGCGGAACCCCTCTTCTGTTTCATCACCAAAGGCCTTGGGTACAACAAAAATCACCTCGACCCCATGTTTTACCAATCCTTTGGTTAAACCAAAACAGGCAGTTCCCAATCCACCGGTGATATGCGGTGGAAATTCCCAGCCAAACATTAGTACACGCATTTCAATTTACGATTTACG
>DYSO01000166.1 GCA_020718225.1 Draconibacterium orientale
CGATGGTTTGTTAATGGTTGGTCAATTTTGATAATTTTTCTTTTTGATCTGATTTTCAGTCGTTAATCTCTGATTATTTTGTGAATATTTTAAAAAAAATGATCCGGATCATTTTTTTATCTATACAGGATCATTTTATTTATTGAAATACCAGAGGCTTGCTTCATCATGCGGTGTCTGGTTCACAGCTAAATTAGCAAAAAATTTAATTTAAAAACAAACAACATGGCAAAGAAAATGACAATTGCTCTCTATACCGGGAGTTTTGATAAGCTTACTGCGGCTGGTGTGATCATCAATGGGGCGGTTGCTGATGATATGGAAATTGAAATTTTTGTCCTGATGATGGGCGCCAATGCTTTTAAGAAAGAGAATATCGGCAAGACCGATAACATGGCGGAACTTGCCTGTAAAAAGGATGAATTTCTTGCCTCCATCGAGCGATTAAAAATCCCAACCTGGATGGATTTTTTCAAACAGGCCAAAGAAATGGGCGATGTTAAAATTTATATCTGCGGGTTGGCCGGAAAGATTTGGAATGGTACTGTCCTTGAAGATTTTAATGGTCTGCCAGATGACATTTGTGGTATTGCAGAATACATTGCTTCGGCACAGACAGCAGATGTGAATTTATTTATTTAATCAAACTAAAATTTAAAACCATGACACCAGAAGAATTAAAAGGGCTCACCATAAATAAGGTGGTTGATGCGAGGGGCAGTGCATGCCCGGGGCCGTTAATGGCCACAAAAAAAGCGCTGAGCGAGATGCAGCCGGGTGAAATCATTGAAGTGCTTTCATCCGATGCCGGAACCAAGCGTGATGTCCCGAAATGGGCGGTAAAAAAAGAGTATGAATATCTGGGCGATGTTCGTGAAGATGGCTATTTCCGCTTGTATATCAAGAAATAACCTGTAACGACAGATGTCAACTTTTCCTCATAAAATTCTTGTTTTTTCGACCGAAAAGATTTCAGATCCCGCGATTGATCTTGCCGGGTTGATGAAATTGCATTATCCGGCGGCTGCCCATGTCATTGTTTTGCCTTGCTCCAGCGCCGTGAGGCCTGAGTGGATAATGCTGGCATTTGAAACCGGATATGCCGGGGTTTTTATTGCTGCCGATGGTTCCGACTGCCCATATGGCGAGAGTTGTATTACAAAAACGGCAAAGATTGTTGAGCGGACACATCTTTTAATGAAGGCAAAGGGAATTACCACAAACCGTTTACAAATGGCAGCTGTTTGTTCGGTATGTGCTGAATTGTTCGTTAGACAGATGACCCTGTTTTCAGAAGAGCTCTCCCTGGCCACTACCAATGCTGATTGATATGGAACAAAATATGAAGAATAGTTCTGTCAAGGTAGCCGATACGCTGATTTTGGGAGGCGGGATAGCCGGATTAGAGGCTGCCTTGAACCTCGCGAATACGGGGCACCAGGTTGTCATTGTCGAAAAGGACCTCTCCATCGGTGGCAGGATGATCCACCTGAGCAAGGTATTTCCTACCCTAGATTGTTCCGCCTGTATTACTACCCCAAAGGTTTCGGAAGCGTCGCGCCATCCCGGTATCCACATCCAGGTTAACACCGGGGCAAAAAAACTGGCTTTCGATGCAAAAGGGCACTGGCATGTACACGTTCAAACCGAACCCAGGTTCGTCAATGAATCCCTGTGCACCGGTTGCCAGGATTGTGAAAGGGCATGCCCGGTAGTGGTGAAGGATGAATATCAGTACAACCTGGTAGGCCGGAAAGTAGCTTACATCCCGTTCAGCATTGCGAGTCCGCGGATCGCTGCCATTGATATTGAAAACTGTATCCTTTGCGGGGCTTGTGAAAAAGCATGTGTCCCCGGCGCTATTGATTTTTCGCAGGAACCAGTACAAACAGAATGGATTGTGAAAAGTGTCATCATTGCCAGCGGGTTTACGCTGTTTGACCCCGATCAAATTGAAAGGTATGGCGGAGGGAAGTTTAAAAATGTTGTAACGGCCATGCAAATGGAACGTCAACTGGTCCCGACCCGTCCTTTCAATACGGTACTGAGGCCCGGTGATGGAAAAATTCCGGATAAGGTTGCCTATGTCCTTTGTGCCGGATCGCGCGATGGGACCGTTGGAAATCCGATCTGCTCACAAATCTGCTGCATGTATTCCATTAAACAGGCCCAACTGATCCTGGGGGCTCTTCCCATGGCCGATGTAACCGTATATTATCTTCACATCCGATCATTCGGAAAAGGCTTTGATGAGTTTTACCAGCAGGCCAAAAAAATGGATGTCTCATTTATCAAAGGCAAAATCGGAAAAATCAGCGAACTGGAAAATGGCGACCTGATGTTACGCTATGAAGATATTGCTTCGGGAAAAATAAAAGAGGCAAAACACGACATGGTGGTCTTGTCCGTGGGCATCCTTGCCAACCGCGATATTGAAAAGATATCCGGGTTGGAGAACCTTGAATTGGATCCATTCCACTATCTGAAACAGCGTCAGGAGATGTCCAACCCCTTTAAAACCAATTTACCCGGTATTTTTATGGCGGGCACTGCCAGCGGCCCCATGGATATTCCTGATTCCATTCTTTCAGCAGGGGCCGTTTCCGCTATGGTGACAAAATATAACAAAGGATTCGTGGAATCCATCATTAATAGTCTTACAATCTCTTCATGGAATGAGTAAAGAGCCTGAAAGTAAAGAAAAACGAATTGGCGTCTATATTTGCCGTTGCGGATCAAATATTGCCGATTATGTGGATGTGGAAAAAGTGTGTACGGAAATTAAAAATGAAAAGAATGTCAGGCTCTCCCGTGTCATGATGTTTGCCTGCGCCGATTCCTCTCAGAAAGATATCATTGCCGATATCCGGAATGAACCATTGGATGCCATCGTTGTTGCTTCATGTTCTCCCAAACTTCACCTGCATACCTTCAGGGCTGTGGCAGAGCGGGGAGGTTTGAACCCATTTAATTATGTTCAGGTCAATATCCGTGAACAAAGTTCATGGGCCCATTCCGACCACCCTGACCAGGCAACAGAAAAAGCATTGGACCTTATCAAAGCCGGCATTGCCAGGGTCTCCCTCTCTGAACCCTTAAACCCCATTACCATTCCTGCCGAAAACAGCGTTTTGATTTTAGGCGCCGGTGTCGCCGGCATGCGGTCAGCCATCGAATTAGCCGATCTCGGGTCGCAGGTTTATCTGGTCGATCGCGAATTTTTTGTGGGAGGAAGGGTCGCCCAATGGGGAAAAATGGCCACGACCGATCAGACAGGAGAGGAGCTGGTTAAATCATTGTATCAACAGATCCGAAACCGTAGGAATATAAAGGTTTATACCGGGGCGCATGTTATTTCGTCGAAGGGGAGCATCGGGAATTTTGATGTTCAAATTAAGGTCATTCCCCGATATGTTGAACCTCCCTGCGACCCGGAAGGGTTCAGTAAAGCAATGGAAGCTTGTCCCGTTACCGTTGATGATGAATTTAACTTTGGCCTTACCAAACGCAAAGCCATCTTTCATAACTTTAGAAGCGAATTTCCGGCTTTCCCGGTTATCGATATGGCGGTTTGTACCCGTTGCGGGATTTGTGCCCGTTACTGCCAGGGGATCAATCTCGATCAGAAAGAAGAAATTGTTCAGATACATGCAGGCACCATTTTTTTAGCCACCGGATTTAACCCGTACGAACCCAGGAAAGGAGAATTTGGCTATGGTCAATTACCCAATGTGATCAGCCTGCAACAACTCAAGCGTTTACTCGAATTGACTACCGGAGAGTTCCGGTTCCGGGATAAAAAAATCGGGAGTGTCGCATTTATCTATTGTGTCGGAAGCCGGCAGATGGATGGCGATAATAAATATTGTTCCCGGTATTGCTGTACATCGGCCATTCATGCTGCATTGCAACTCAGGCAGGAATTTCATGTCTCCAATATCTATCACCTGAATAAGGGCATCAGGACCTATGGGAAACAGGAAATCCTATATGAACAATCATCCAGGGCAGGTGATATTTATCTGCAATTTATTGAAGATGAACCTCCGGTTGTGGAAGCCAATGGTGAAAAAGCCAGGCTGACCATCAACGACATTCTTTCTGATAAGCATGAGATATCGTTATTGGCCGATCTGGTTGTCCTGGTTACCGGAATGGTACCCAGGGAGAATAACGATTTAAATAGAATTCTGAAGGTCCCGATTGGAAAGGATAAATTTTACAACGAAATCCATCCTAAGTTACGGCCGGTGGAAACAGTCATTGACGGATTGGTGATTTCCGGGTGCTGCCAGGGACCCAGGAACATTCATGAATCGGTTGGTTCGGCGCTTGCTGAGGTGGCTAAAGTGTATAATGTGATTAATAAAGGGGAGATTCAGCTCGAACCTACGCTGGCTGTTGTTGACCCTGCCGTTTGCGAATGGTGCGGAAAATGTGCCGAAGCCTGTCCGTTCGATGCCATTGAAAAAGTGCAGGCAGAAAAAGGCTGGGTTGCACAGGTTATAGAAGGGAATTGCAAAGGATGCGGAATGTGCACTCCTGTATGTCCGACAAATGCCATCGATATCAAGGGCTATTCAAATAGGGAAATCCGAAGCATGATTGTAGCCATGTCGGCCTGAATTAAAATTTAAAAATATGGCTGGAAAAACGATTGAGATTATTAAAACAAAACGAAAAGTCCCGGAAGCCCTCAGGCAACGGCATAAAGAGTACCTGGGACTGCGTAAGAAAATCCGCGAAGCGCTTGCCGATGGTGAGGCTACCATTCCTCAAATTTCTCAAAAGACCGGAATTCCTGCCGATCAGGTTGTTTTTCTGGTAATGACCCTGAGAAAATACGATGAGATTGTTGCCGGAGATATGGATGATATGGACGAATACTATTATTATAAACTCAGTGAAAAATGAGTGAACTGGACCCGAAATTTGCCAGAGAGATTTTGAAATTTGGCGACGGTACTTTTTCAGCATGCTATAATTGTGGAAATTGTACTGCTGTATGCAATCTTGCAAACAACGATAACACTTTTCCACGGCGGCTCATCCGGTTTAGTGTGTTGGGACTGAAAGATCAGATCGATGCCTCGCTCGATCCCTGGTTGTGCTACTATTGCGGAGATTGCTCAACAACCTGTCCGCGAAATGCCAACCCCGGGGATTTAATGATGACCCTTCGCCGGTATTTATCATCAAGCTATGACTGGACCGGGCTTGCAAGAAAATTCTATACTTCCAAAGTTTTTGAACTGACTGCCATCTTTATTTTAGCGCTCTTTATCCTGCTGCTTTTTGTATTTTTTCATGGCCCGATGACCACCGAGTTAACGCCCGATGGCGGGGTTCAATTAAATACCTTTGCCCCCTGGAAAACCATTGAGGCGGGTGACTGGATTATGGCTGGGTTTCTCTCTTTTTTCCTCCTGTCCAACATCTTCAACATGTATTTAAAGGTTATCTGGCGAAGAAAAGATCTGAAAATTCCCGTTTCATTGTATTTTTCAGAACTCCGGCATTTAATCATCCATTTCTTTTCACAATGGAGGTTCTCAGATTGTGAAACCAATCAAGATTCGTTTTTCACCAAAGTAAAAAATGGTGAATATACTTACTGGTTCGTCCATTTCCTCCTGATGTCAAGCTATGTATTGCTCTTTACCATGATTGTCGGGTTCCTTTACTGGTTTCAGACCGATGAAATCCATCCATGGTGGCATCCGCAACGGTTGCTGGGTTACTATTCAACCTTTGGTTTGTTGCTTGGAACCATTTATTTTATTGTCTTGCGGATTAAAAAACAGAATGAAAAAAGTAAAAATTCTCACTATACCGACTGGACTTTCCTGACCCTGCTGTTTTTAACCACCCTCACCGGAATCCTGGTACATTTGTTCAGAATCGGAGGTTTGCCCATGGCAACCTATTACATGTATGTACTCCACCTGATGATTTTGTTCCCAATGCTGATGATCGAAGTCCCCTTCTCCAAATGGTCCCACCTCGCATACCGGCCTTTTGCAATATACTTCTCAAATGTAATTATGGCCGCTCAACAAAAAACCTCCCAAAAGTGATTTTCTACTGGACGTGACGAATGGACCGGGTTTCATCCAAACCAGTTTCAGGTTTTACGAATCCTTATCCTTTTTTATTCGCGTCGTGTTGACCTCTGCGTCCTTTTCCGACGCCTCCGCCTGATTTCCGTTTTAATCCCATCCCCTGACCCAACTGAAATCCGTCAGCATCGGAATTTGGTTCGTCCTTTTTTTTACATTTACCAAGACCTCTTCCGGTACGGGGACCTTTCCCTTCAGGACCGGTGTGATTCATTTGTGGCATATCAATTATGGATTAAATGTACTGTTGATTTTAAACAATAAAGATACAACATTAATTGTCAAAATGAACAAATGTTCAAAATATTTTTTAATTAACAAAAAATAAATCGCATAAATACCACTATTTGAATTTTTATCCGTAATTT
>DYSO01000030.1 GCA_020718225.1 Draconibacterium orientale
GGTGCTGAACTACAAAATCGCGACAGCAGAATTACGATAGGTCAGGAGTTCTGAATATAGGCCAGCAATGAAACCTTATATTTTTCATTCCGGATGGATTTTATCAGATAGAAAAATCCGGGAAGGATGATGAAGAGGATAATAAGGCCGCCGTATTGCTCGCCCAACAAATAAAAATGATACCAGAAATTCTCACGGTGCCCCTCCAATGATTCAAAAAAATGTTGCCCGTTGAATAAAAACTCGAAACGGCTTTCAAGGGGAAAAGCAAACCAGATATACAGTTGCCACGGAAGGGCGATAGCGATTGTTATGGCCAGGGAAAAAGCCATGTTGCGAAATTCATAATTTTTCTCTTTTCCCCTGCTGTTCATGAAAACAGATGCCATCCATCCCGAATAGACCAACAGCCCCACCAGCCACTTGTTCAGAATGGCTATGCCACTAAAAATTCCGAGAAATATCAGCCATCTCCGCTTTTTTGTATGGACATATTCAAAATAAGAGAAGATACTGAGTGAGACATAAAAAATAAAAGCTGCGTCGTTGTGATCCGTATGGACAGCCCCGGAAACGAAATGAACAAAATAAAACGAAAAAGTATAGAGGAATGCCCCGTACCAGGCTATTTCAGCATTACTTACCCGTTTCCCTATTCTGTATATCACCCCTGTCATCAGCGCCATCATGATAGCGGTCGGTAACCGAAGGACAAATTCATTAACTCCGAAAAGTTTGAAAAACAGAACAATCTGCCATAAAAACCAGGGTTGTTTATGCAACCAGATGTGATTGGCCTGCCAGTCTTTAAAATTATAGTCCAACACCGGTTGGCTTATCAATACGGGTTTGAATGGATTTGTCAACATATTCTTTGCTACCAATGCATGAAACTGTTCATCCCAGGTATTCAGAAATGGGTCCAATCCTGCGGCAACAAGACGAAGGATCAATCCTGCCGAAAAGAGGAAAACAAGACTTATCCCATGCTTTTTTCTCAAAAAAAAGATGATCGCTGCCAATCCTGAAAGAAATGCCAAAAATATCCACAGGACCTGACCATCTGAAAAATTAGTTTGTATCATCTGATGATTTATTTCAGGATATAATTCATTGCATTCATCGTTGGATTACCAAACATATTCAAATTTCAGCCTCAGGTCATCCAGATAGAGCAACGCTCCTTTCTTATTTTGGAGGAAGAGGTTGATCCGGAGTGTCGAATCATACTGATCGGGAATGATGAAGGTTTTATGTATCCTGGTCCAGGTCTGGGATTCTTTAACCATACTGTCCAGGGCCATCTCATCGTTGTACAGAACAGCGCCATCTTTTGTAAAGGTATAGGAAACCGTTGCTCCGGTCGGTTGTATGCCGGGTTTTAATATCCACGCGTCAACGCCGATCATTTTTGGGAACGGATAACCGAAAACAGAGAGCGGAACGGAGTACAAGGGGGTGATTTCCGATTTTTTTTCCGTGGCTATACTATATTGACCGGAACGGGTAAATACCATCGATGGTTTTTTGACCGGGCAAAGCGCCAGGTTTTCGAAATCATTATCAAACGACCGGTTCTGCCGGATGGGTGACAGTATCCCCGACCGTTCCATCAATCTCAGATAATGGTCCCAATCCCAGGTTGAACCGTAATAGCACCGTTCATAACGATAAAGCGAAACCGTCATCCGGATATTGCTATAAATAAAAAGAAAGATCAGAAAAAAAACCAGGGATTTCAGAATAAACCCTCCGGGATTAAAAAGGCTTTTCAGGAAATAGCCGGCCGGGAGGGCAAAAAGGGCATAGTATTCAATGTATGACCGTTGGCCGTAACTGCACCCGAAATACCACATTTTCCAGGAGGAGAAGAGCCAGGTCAGGAGGAGGAACAGCAGGGTTATAAACCATCCGTCCGGGATTTTTTTTATCAGCATAATCCCCATTCCGGCTATAAAAAGAAGAACCAACGGGGTGTGTGTAATCAGACCGTTAACAGGAGAAAACAAAACAGCGCCAACGGCCGGGTGGGCAAGGTTGGTAAATCCTTCGTCCCGGTAAGAAAAATAGAGCCAGTGTCCGGTCAGGTATTTCCAGTACACCATCTGCGGGATGAACAGAATGAATAGGATCAGCAGAAAAACCGGGAGGGTTTTTAGCTGAAAGACCTGCCGGAGCCTGCTCCACACAGTCTTCAGCCTTTGGGCATCGAGGAAAAAGAATGCCAGTCCGAGGAGGATATTGGTCGGTCGGATCAAGGTCGCCAGCGCCAGACTGAAGGCAAGGGCAAGGAACCACCGGTACTGGCCCGTATCCCGGAACTTCATCAGGGAAAAGAGAAACCAGGCGAAGAGAAAAAAGGAGTAAACGTGCGACATCAATCCTTCGATCATCGAATAGTAAAAAAGGTTGGTCCCGGAGAAGATCAGGAGCAGGACAGCCCGGGAAATCCCCGGCCGGAAATAGCGGTCCAGAAATCTCTTCAGCAGCCACAATCCTGCGATGAGGTAAACCACGGCGGCCAGGTTCATCATGCGGTGGTAAAGGATTGAGAATCCCTGTTCATCATCCTTGCCTGCAACCACCGAAACCAGATGGGTAGCCAGAAAGAAAGGAGATACCATGAGGGCAACTCCATAGGTGTATCTGGTTTCCAGCCGGTTATGAAGGGTATCGATACTGAATCCCCCGCCTGTTGCCACATCCAGATCCGGGGGCATCTTCCGGGTATCGAAATGATAAAAAAAAGTTGCCGGAAGATAGATATAATAGCCGGCCCGGTCGGACCAAATCTCGCTCTGCTCATTGAACCGTCCGGTATCTTTGTGGAACAACCAGGTCAATGCCAGGCACAGGCAAAACAGGAAATAGAAAAAGGAACGTTCAAATTTAATCATATCGGCCGTTACGGATTGTTTCGCGTTTTGTTGTCTGGCTGAAAAAGCGTTACCCTGACATCATCAACAAGTGCTTCCCCGGTTCCCCGGTACCAAAAATAGGATTTAAGTACATCTTCCTTATCAGGCAAGTCCGGGATCCGGTAATCCAGTGTTACACGGTTCCACTCACCCCGTCGAAGGCTCTCCTTTTCCAGGCAGGCATACCTATATTTCAGATTAAGGTTGTTGTGGTTGCAGGTTACAACTAAGTCACAAGGCAGGCTGTCGGCATGGATTGGCGCCCACAGGTATCCGGTTACCCTGATCCAGCAAGAATCACCGCCGGGGAGATCTTTAAATTGGACCCACAATCCGGGAGAAAAAGGCATCCATGGCTTCATGAAGAATGACTGCCGGCTGTTATGACCGGTAAAGGCCAGATGGGATGTCGTATCTGCCGGGTTGCCCCATTCAAAATCATAGAACGCCAATTGCCTGCTCCGGTATCCGGAAGTATCCGGTAATTGTTCCCGGTCGGCGACCACACGGGTCTCTTTCCTTTTCTTTAAATCATGCCGTTCCCTGTAACCATTCCAGAAAATGAAAACCCCAAGCAACGCCAACCCTGTCAGGGCGGCAGGCAACACGTTCCGGTAATTGTTGGCTTCGGGCAAAAACTGTGATTAGTGAATGGTGAATGGTGAATGGTGAATAGTGAATGGTGAATGGTGACATGTTGGTTTTTCACTATTCGTTATTCGTTGAGTCTTGTCATTTCTTTCAAATATCTCCTATCCAGCAGATTATACTTCAGCAGGCACCATACGGCCCTTAAGGCATCTTTCATTCTGATCTTTTTCCCCTCTTCATAGGTCCGTCCATAGTAAGAGATCCCTACTTCGTAAATCCTGACCTTTTGGAACCGGGCTATCTTCGAGGTGACTTCAGGTTCAAACCCAAACCGGTTTTCTTTAAAAAAGATCTGTTTGATCAGGTCGGCCCGGAAGAGTTTATAGCAGGTTTCCATGTCGGTGAGGTTCAGGTTGGTAAAGAGGTTGGATAAAAATGTCAGTAATTTATTCCCGATGGAGTGCCAGAAAAAGAGGATCCGGTGCGGGTTACCACCCATGAAGCGGGAGCCATAGACCACATCGGCAAAACCATCGATTACCGGTTTTAACAGCAGGTTGTATTCTGCGGGATCGTATTCAAGGTCGGCATCCTGAATGACGATCAGATCGCCGGTGGCTTCCTCAATACCCCGGTGAAGCGCCGCCCCTTTCCCTTTATTGAAGGGTTGGCTGAAAATCCGGATGTCGGATTCAGCGTGTTGCTGCTTATAGTTGTTGAGCGCCAGGAGTGTACCATCTTTACTGCAATCATCAACAACGATGATCTCTTTTTTTAGTCCTGCGATCAATTCAACCGCGACAACCCTGTTGAGAATGTGGTGAATGGTGGCCGCTTCGTTGAATGCAGGGATTAAAACACTGAGTTTATGAAATTCCATAGGAAGTAGTTCAAACGACAAAAATAATGAAATCCGGCGGAATCGCCTATTCGTAATAATAGATCCGTTTAACCCGCCGTGAAATCCCGGTCAGTACTTCATACGGGATGGTGCCGATCTCCCTGGCCAGTTCAGTTACAGGATGAAGGTCGTCAAAGATGATCACTTCATCGCCTTCGTGACATGTGACGCGAGACGCGGCGCTCCGATCCCTTTTTGGGGAGGGGCCGGGGGTGAGGTCTGTCACATCAATCATCGTCAGGTCCATACATACATTTCCGATTATCGGGGCAGGTTTTCCGTTGACAAATAACTTTCCCCGACCGTTCCCGAGACGACGGTTCAGTCCGTCGGCATAACCCACAGGAACAATGGCTATCACCATCTCTTTTTCAGCTTTGCCTTTCCGGTTATATCCGATTGTTTCGCCTGCCCGGATATGTTTGATCTGGGTGATCACCGACTTGAGTGTACTCACATTACGTAACATCAATTGTTCTTCGGGGCTGCCGGCAACTCCGTATAAACCGATTCCCAGCCGCACCATACTGAATTGTGCCTCCGGAAACCGGCTGATCCCGGCCGAATTCAGAATATGAAGCAGTACCGGGTAATCCAGTACACGGGTAATCCTGGCGCTCATTTCAGAAAACAGGGTGATTTGTCCCTGTGTAAATTCATCTTCTTCAGGGTCTTCGCTGGCCGCCAGATGAGAAAAGACCGACTGAACCCTCAGGTCAGGATTCTTTTTTAACCGGACGATCAGGTGTTCAAGCTCTTCCGGAACAAATCCAAGGCGGTGCATTCCGGTATCCAGCTTGATGTGGATGCGGACCTCCTGCTGGATAGAGGTTTGGTTACGGGCAATGGCAACCTCAAGCAAATTGAGGATGTGCAAGTTATATATCTCAGGCTCAAGATTGTATTTGAGCAGGGTATCGAGGCTTTCTTCCTCAGGGCTCATCACCATAACAGGCAGGCGGATTCCGGCTTTACGAAGCTCCACCCCTTCATCGGCATAGGCCACGGCAAGATAATCAACATGGTGGAACTGCAACACATTGGCAATTTCAAAACTTCCGCTGCCGTAAGAAAAAGCTTTAACCATTGCCATGGTAAGGGTCCACGGTTTAAGGAGCGAACGATAGTGGTTCAGATTATGCACCAACGCATCGAGATTGATTTCCATGACGGTTTCGTGCGATTTTTGCTGTAGGGCCTGTCCGATTCTCTCAAATTCGAAAAGACGGGCGCCTTTCAGGAGGATTGTTTCGTTTTGAAACGAAGAAACAGGGAACCGTTGCAAAAAATCATCGGTAGTAAGAAAAAACTCTTTTTGCATCGGGAATTTATCCGATTGCCCGAACAGGTCGCGGCCGATGCCGATGATCCTGTCGATATGCTGACTGACCAGCAATTTTCCGATATCGTGGTAAAGCTCATTTTTATCGCGCCCGGTCTGAAGAAGGTCGGAGAGGATTATCGTCTTTTTCCGGTGCTGGTTTTGTTGATTGAGAAAATCAAGTGCGATGCTGAGCGAATTGATATCGGAATTATAGCTGTCGTTGATCAGCGAGCAGTGGTTGATGGCCTCCCTGAGTTCGAGCCGCATGGCGATGGGGGCCAGGGCAGTAAAACGGGACGAGAGACGATTGACGATTGACGATTGACGATTGACGATTGACGTGCTAATCAGAACCAATTCTGTTGCAAGGCAGTGGATGGCGTTTTCGATGGAGGCTTCATCGGTAAATGGAATAGCGATCTCCATGTTTTCCGATCTGAAGGAGACACAAATTCTTGTTTTCCCGTTGTTTTTTTCTACGGTAATGATTTGCAGATCTCCTCCTCTCCCGGAATTTCGGCTCCAGGTAAAGGTTTTAAGGTTCTTATAAGCAGTATCTGCCTTTAGGCATTCCCCGATCAACGGATAATCAAGACAGTAAATCAGGGTTTCAGCATGCGAAAAGAGTTTGAGTTTTTCTTCTACCTTTTGGCGCTGGCTTTCAAAATGCTCATCATGGGCATGGCCGGTGTTGGTAAATATTCCGATGGTGGGACTGATAACCGGTTCCAGATGCACCATCTCTCCGGGTTGCGAAATACCAGCTTCGAAGATGGCCAGTTCATGTACGGAAGCCATCTTCCAGACCGATAAGGGGACGCCGATCTGTGAATTATAACTTTTCGGGCTGCGGATGATCCGGTAATCGCTGTTTAACAATTGGAACAGCCACTCCTTGACGGTGGTTTTTCCATTGCTGCCGGTAATTCCAATCACAGGAATGTTGAACTGCCGGCGGTGAAAGGCCCCAAGCTGTTGTAAAGCGTTCAGGGTATCAGGGACATGGATGAACGTGGCACCCGGAAAATGGTTGACAAGCGAATCCCTGGACGAGTGGATTAGCGACTTGATTTGGGCCCCCGGTTGGTTTGCCGGAGTCCGATCTTCGATATGCATCTCTTCCACCCAGGTGAATTCCGAAACCATGAAGCTCCGGACCTTTTTTTTGTATAGTTCCTCAATATATTTATGTCCGTTATTACGATCTGAGACGAGGGCAATAAAGAGGCAATATTCAGGATGGACAAGCCTGCGGCTGTCGATCAGCAAATCCCGGATTTCCTGAATGGAGGGATTCAGAAAATGGAGTTCCCCATGACAGATTTCTGCAATTTCAGAGACTGTATAAAAAGGGGAATTCATGCATGCGGGGTTTCCTGTTCCTGTCCGGGTATATGTAACATATTGGCATGTAACTCATCGTAATCCAACCGGTTTATAAAAATATCGCAGGCCATATGCAGGGCGCTACGAAAAGCTTCGGGGGATGCGATATTTTTTCCGGCCAGGTCGTAAGCGGTACCATGAGCGGGAGAAGTGCGTACGACAGGCAACCCTGCTGTAAAGTTAACACCCTCATCGAATGAAGCCATTTTGAACGGAACCATGCCCTGATCGTGGTACATGGCCAGGATGCCATCGAAATTCTTAAAATTCCCGGATCCAAAGAAGCCATCTGCGGGGTATGGGCCGAATGCGAGGATATTCTGTTGAAAAGCATTTTCAATGGCCGGCTGAATGATGGTTTTTTCCTCATCCCCTAACAACCCGTCATCCCCGGCGTGGGGGTTCAGTGAAAGGATGGCGATGCGGGGTTTCAATACTCCGAAATCACGCATCAGGGAGTGGTTCATCACCCGGATTTTCTTCAAAATCAAAACTTCGTTTAAGGCCTCTTTAACATTGCACAAGGGAATATGACCGGTAACGACCCCGATTCGGAATACTTTATTGATCATCAGCATCAGATAGTCGTCAACGCCAAATTTTTTGGCAAAATACTCTGTATGCCCGGGAAACGGGAAATTGGCAGACTGGATGTTTTTTTTATTGATAGGCGCTGTGACAACCACATCAATGTTGTTTTTTATAAGGTCGTCGGTAGCCGCTTCGAGCGATAACAGCGCCAATTCCCCTGCAATGGGGGTTGACTTCCCCAAATCTAATTTGATCTCTTCATCGTGGATATTAACAATATTTGGCCTTCTGGGATGGGCCTGATCGGATTTTTTTATCAGGTTGAAATTAAAATCACTGACATTCAGGATTTTTCTATGATAGGAGGCGACTTTTGATGAACCATATACCACAAGGGTGTATAATTCCATCAGCCTTTGGTCCTGCAAAGTCTTTATGATAATTTCATAACTGATGCCGTTAACATCTCCATGGGTTATCCCGACCCGGACCCTTCTTTCTTTATCTGTTACCTGTTCCATTAAAACCGTTTTTTGCAAATTTAACGATAAAATCAAATAAAAGCCTTACGCCGAAACCTGTCCCTCCCACGCCCCGGTATCCATCGCTTTTTTCAATAAATGCAGGGCCGGCTATATCGAGATGAATCCAGGGATAACCGGTAAATTTTTGGAGGAAGGCGCCGGCGGTAATCACTCCTGCCTCCGCCGGGCCGAGGTTTTTCAGATCTGCTACATCGGATTTTATTTGATCGGCGTACTCATCCCAAAGTGGAAATTCGACGAGCCGTTCATAAACTTCATTTCCGCATTTTTTCAATATTTCCAATTCATCTGAGGCTTTTGACTGCATGGCAGCAGCGCCAAATTTTCCAATCGCCCTGACCGCCGATCCGGTGAGTGTTGCCAGGTCAATAACAAGGGCCGGGTCGAACTTTTGTGCATAACTTAATGCATCGGCCAGGATAAGCCGTCCTTCGGCATCGGTATTCACAACTTCAACGGTGCTTCCATTATGCATGCGGATGATATCTCCGGGGACCAGCGCTTTTTCGCCAGGCCGGTTATCGGTTGCCGGTATTAACCCTACCACATGCACCGGTAATTTCGCACTGGCAATGGCAAAAATAACGGTGGCAACCGCAGCGGCGCCCGACATATCATCTTTCATGTTAAACATGGAGTCGCCGGGTTTGAGGTTCATTCCGCCCGAGTCATAAACAACCCCTTTCCCGACAAAGACAAACGGTTTTTTATTCATGGCATTTTCAGGAGCCCATTCCATCACTGTAAAAGTCGGGGGTTCAAGGCTACCCTGGTTAACTCCGAGCAAACCTCCCATCTTCAGCGTTTCCAGTTTCTTTTTATTCATAACCTCAACCGAAATTCCATGAGGTTCTGCCATCGTTTGTACCTCCCTTGAAAAAACAGAAGCGGTCAACCATGAGTTGGGTTCGTTGATCAGGTCACGGCAACGGAATACGGCATCCATGAGAATGTTTAAAAATCCGATCCTGAATGCTCCGCTCTCCTTCAGGAACGAGGTGTGGGCCTGCGGCAATAAACCGCCGGATTCTTCCAGGGCCTTTGAGTAGATCTCTATTTTTTCCAGTGTATTCCGGTCTTTTTGATCGGTTTTATACTTCAGGAACTGATAGCTCCCCAGCGCCATCCCTTCTGTAAAAGCCAACGTTTCATCCGGGAGCCCCTCCACATCGAAAACAACGACTCCCCGGGCTTTTTGTTCATTCAAAATTGTCACGGCCTGATCACCGGATTTGCGGGCATTTTCCCACCTTTTGGCTGACTCCTGCTCAGGCTTGACAACATAAACAAACACCCAGTAACCAATCCTGTTGAAAGAGATGATCTCCTTTTTGTGTTTTTCAACCTGTTGATGGATATAGGCTTTTTCACCCTTCGAAAAGAGACCGGACGGAAGCTTGGTCAACCTTTGAAGTATGATGACAAGATTATCAATTTGTTGCTCTTTGTCGGTCAGCGAGATAATGGGAAGCATCTTTTCTGTAATTTTGAACCTTTTCTGAAAAAGCAAAAGTAACACTTTTTACGGAGCCGGGGCGTTTTTCATCCCGGCAGAAAGAAATCGGGGAATGAAAACAGAAATTTTATTGAACAAAGCCCTGTCGTTGGAAAACCTTACCATTGACGAAGGGAAATTTTTATTCGAAACCCTCTCCCTGACCGACCTCATGACGCTGGGGCACAGAATCCGTCAAATGCTTCATCCGAATAAAACGGTTACCTGGATTATCGACAGAAATGTCAATATCACCAATGTTTGTATTTCGGGATGTAAATTTTGTAATTTTTACCGGCCCATCCACAGTAAGGAAGCCTATATTACAACCCTTTCGGAATATGCTGCAAAGATTGAGGAGATGCACCGTATGGGGGGGGACCAATTGTTGTTGCAGGGAGGGATGCACCCGAAGTTAAAACTGCATTTTTACGAGAAACTGTTTTCCGATCTGAAACGCCTCTACCCCGACATCCGTTTGCACGCGCTGGGGCCCGCTGAAATTGTCCACCTAACAAAAATGGAGAAAACAACCTATACAACTGTACTTTCTCGTTTGGTTGCAGCCGGGATGAATAGTCTTCCCGGTGCAGGGGCCGAAATCCTCTCCGACCGGGTACGAAAAATCCTCTCCCCCGTGAAATGCAGCTCAGGCGAATGGCTGGAGGTGATGAGAGCAGCCCATGAACTCGACCTGACCACATCAGCCACCATGATGTTTGGCCATATCGAAACCCTGGAGGAACGGTTGGGGCACCTGACAGCCCTGCGGGAGGTCCAATCACAAAAAGCGGCGGGGCACAAAGGATTTCTGTCGTTTATTCCCTGGCCCTTCCAGGATGACCATACCGAATTGAAAGACCGGATGGGGGTTAAAAATCAAGTCACTCCCGAAGAATATATCCGGATGATTGCCATCAGCCGTATCATGCTTCCCAACATCCCAAATATTCAGGCTTCGTGGCTCACTGTTGGCAAAGAGACTGCCCAACTTTGCCTTCATGCAGGGGCCAATGACTTTGGGAGCATCATGATTGAAGAAAATGTTGTTTCCGTAGCAGGGGCCACCCATACATTTGATGCGGCAGGGATTCAACAAGCCATTCGCAATGCCGGTTTTGAACCTCAGTTACGTGACCAGGATTTCCACCGGGTCACCATTGGCGGCGACCCGGCGCCGCCCGATTCCCTTACCAGGTTCAATTCCCATTGAGCGCACAATGCCCAGATTGAACTGGCCTTGTCCAGCATCGATAAATTCCTGATGTCGGAAGTCGTCTATTTTTTCATTGAACCACGCGGAAAACGAACCGATTACCACATGCTCCGGTCACAATGGCATCAGCCTTTTATGGATTTGGATTGGAGCCATTGGCATCGCCGTAGCACAATCCGTAAAAATCGAGGGTAACATTGCCGTTGTTGATGGTAACCGGTGTATTGTCAAACAACCAGTCGCCAACCACGAAAGAGTTTGTGATCGTGGCAATGCGTTTTTTGATCAGGAGAACATCGGCCGCTGTAAGATTTCCGGTACCGTTGACATCGCCCGATTCCAGAAAAATTCCCATCAGGAATGAAATGTTTGCAATGTGTTTTTTGAACAAAAGTACATCAGCCGCAGTAACGCCCCCCCAATCTTTGATTGTTGAAGCCTCAACGGTATAATTGCCATTGTTCAGGTTGCTGAAAGAATATCCTCCTGAAGCATTGGTTGTTGTCGTAGCTATGATGGTTCCTGAAGAATTTTTGAGATTGATAACAATGCCGGCCAACGGGCTTTGTCCGGAATTCGGATAATTGACGGTCCCACTGAGGGTATAGGAGGTAGTCGGGACCCAGGATATTTCACAATAACCACCGGCGCCAATACCACGGGCTCCCCCGTTACCATTGCCGCCACCACCGCCGCCGCCAAAATTAAATCCATTTTCAGCCGGGTTGGTATTATTGCAACCGGAATCAAAGAAACCAGCGCCTTTTCCACCGTTGCCACCGGGTGCGCCGCCGCTTAAACCACCGGCGCCACCAGGCGTTAAACAATTTCCTCCCCACGGGATGGTATTACCCCCATTGGAACCATCACCCAGCGGACCTGCAGCGCCTGCGCCACCGCCGCCAAAATAGGTCCAGTAACCTCCGCCACCGGTACCGCCCATTTTATTGGCAATTGTACCGCCAGTCCCAACTCCGCCAGCGCCACCACCACCCAAATTTGGATTCGGAACCCAGGATCCGTCAACACCGCCGGTAGCCGAAATCAACGCATCGACACTGGTCGTCCGATTCTCACCGCCAATGCCAACCGTTACAATAAGCGTCGACAAAGGTGTTACCGCGTAAACTCCCTTCGCGTATCCGCCGCCACCACCACCACCGCCGCCATTTCCACCACCATCTCCGCCAGCGCCGATAACCTCGATGGCCACTTCAGCCACCCCTGCCGGAACAGCAAATGTACCTGAAGTAGTAAAAATCAATGAATCCTTCTGGGCAAAAATCTTATTACCCGTGAAGACAAACAAAGCCAGTGCAAAAATGAAGCAAAGTTTTTTCATGGTTTTACAATTTTAAGGGTTAAAAAATCTGTTGGTTTCAGGGTGCCTTATAAATTTTCTTTTTTCTGGCGCCGGTTTCAACACAAACATACTGATATGTTATTTCATAATTACAATTTTTTTTGTAAATGTAATTCCCTCTGTCGTAACGAACCGCAAGAGGTAACTTCCGGCCATAAACCCGGTAGTATTAAGCCTGACAATCTTTTTCCCCGTGATATCACAGGAATAGACCGTCAACCCTAAAGAGTTAATAACCGATAGGTGAGAAAGGCCCGCCGTTGGCTCAATGTTAACCACATTTGTGGCAGGAGTCGGATAAACCCTTACATTATGCGTCTCATTCTCCGACATGCCAACGAACAGACTTACATCAACGCAAACATCCTGCGATTCGCAAAAATCGTAAACCGCCCTGACACAATAATTGTTTATCCCATAAGGGGCATCCGAATCAATATACTCCAGTTCTGTGACTGTGGCAAGGAATGTCCCATCGCGGAATATTTTGTATCCTTCCAGCGATTTTACAGATTTTTCACGCACTGCATCCACATCAATATATCCTTTAATGCACCAGTTGTAGTCAAGCACCGGATTTACAGCCGTGAGGGTTGTCCAAACGCCATTCCAGTAGATCATATTTCCCTTACCTTCAACAGCCGGTCCCGCATCACATGCGGCAGGCCTTCCCCCTGTTGTGTTATAGCGAATTCCGATCCAGAGTTCTTCCGAAGTATTGATCTGAACCGGTGAATTTAACTGAATTTCGTTCCAGGTCTGGTTTGTAAATGAAGTAACCAACTGATCAACAACCATTTCTCCAGGATTGCCGGCATTACCACCCACCCAAACCCGAATGGAATATTCACATTCCTGGAAATAGGGGAAGAAATCAACTTTGGTCAATACCCCTTCCCCGATTCCCAAACGGTAAAAGTCGAAAGACGAGAACCGCTGGGCCACATCAAAATCAATGGCTGCGTTGGTCCCAATGGCATCATCCTGCTCACCTGAATAGGTAATCCATTGACTTTCACCTGTTACCGGTGGACGTTCCCATAAAAGGGTAACCCTGCTTTCGCCGGTTTGGGACCCGGTCAGGTTTAACGGGGCCGGGCATTCAGGATCAGTAACCTCAACAGTGATGGTGTTGGAATAACCCGATTCACAACCATTGTTGTAAAGCGCTGTCAAGGTATAAATATAGATGCCCGCACCGAGACCATTATCTTCATAAGCAAGGCCCACCCATGGATTTGTATTTATCTGATTATCATTTCGGTAGATGTTATATCCAAGCAGTGTCCGGGGTTCATCATAACCGTCGGTTTTGGCTGATGGAATGGCTGATAAGGCGCCTTTCACAAGGCCCCTGTCCCCATCCGGTAATGGCACAAAGTGAGTGGGCCCGGAAGTTCCGACATCTTCGAGCAATCCTCTGATATTCCAGTTATAATCGAGTGTGGGGGCAACTTCCAGAAGCGTTTGCCAACCCGTACCGGCCAGATTGATCATATTTCCTTTACCATCGATGGCAGGCCCAATGTCGCATCCTGCCGGATGTCCGGTGGTCGTATTGTTCCGCACGCCAATCCAGAGTTCCCTGGAAGCATCGACCAGCACCGGAGTATTCAGGAATATTTCATTCCATTGGGCGATGACCGGGTTCACAACTACCTGATCAACAATGAGGGCTTCAGGTGCGCTGATATTCCCTCCTGTCCACACCCGGATAGAATAGGTACATGCAGGTTCGTTGGGGAAAAACAGTACCCTTGTCAGATATTTACCATCCTGACTTGTAAGGTCTTCGGGAACAAAACGCTGGGCAACGTCAAAATCGACAGCTCCTCCTGTCCCGATATTATTTCCATGGCTCACGTCCCAATGCAACCAGGTACCGTTGCTTCCAAGATGCGGCGCCTGCCAGTTCAACTGAACATTATAATAATACTGCTCATACGTCAGCGATTCCGGCGATTCGCAGGTAAGCGGTGGCATGGTTACCGTTTCTGTATAATTTCCACCCACCGTCACAGAAGCCAATACCCTGTTGTACCCCGGATGGGCCACCGCATATGAACAGGTCCCTGGTATTGTAGTAAACAAAGCGCTTCCATCGGCCGCCGTCAGTTTATTTTCAGTTTTATAAACCACCGTAGCCCCCTCCACCGGCTGACCGTCGCTGTCCTGAACCAAAAAGGTCAGTTCATATAAATGAGGAAGGATAACGTTGACATCCAGTGTTGTCGATTCCACCGTCAGACCGTTTGAGATTGAACCATATCCGTCTTTTAAAACCTGGTACTGGTAAATCCCGGGGTTTAGTGCAAAAGTTGCCGCACCATTTACCGTCAGGGAAGAGAAGAGTTCAAGACTGTTATAGAAGATTTTAACATTGGCCCCGTCAACAGGCTCACCCAGGTCGTCATTGACAAAGAAGTTAACGGTGGTTCCTTCCGGCATTTCAAACGGGACCTCTATGAGCTGGGATTCGCCGGTATAGAAATGTGACTTTACTCCGGCAACATAATTGCCGGGTAGCAAATCGCTGAAGGTAAATTGCGGCGTTGTCAATCCGGTCGCCATTTCTACATCGTCGAGATAAACAGAAAAACCGTTTGCCGGAATGGCGCCATCGGTCTCAACTCCAATGGTGATATCATCGATCAGCAAGGCAAATCCTGTATGATTATGCCGGATTGCAACATACCTTGCTTCGGCAGGGATTTCGTAAGTAAATTTCGTCCAGTAGGTCAGGGTTGATTCGTTGCCTGTGATAAAAATAAAATCAGAGGGGCTGTTACCTACCGTGGAATATCCAATTCTGAATGTTTCCAAACCATAGGTTTCGGTAATCGACTTGGCAAAAAACGAAAGGGTAAATGGCAATGAATGGTTTTGTTCTTTGCTGATCAGCCAGTTGCTTGTAGAACCTTCATACGATCCGAATGCCGCAAAATATTGATTGCCGGAATAGGCGCCCCAGTATTCTACCGAAAGCGGAGGAGTTGTCATCACCCGGTTCAGGGTCATAAAAGAGGCTGGTTCACCGGCATGCGGGAAAGTAACCCCTGCCGGATAAACCGTTGGCTGGCCATCCTGGTCAATGACAGTCCAATCGCCGATGTTATCAATGAGAAAAGCTTCATAACCATCCACATTGTCAAATACGGGAGCCTGGTCCCAAAGAAACAGCGCCGTCTGGGGCGCCTGCCCGTTGGTAATAACCGCTGCATCATATGGATCGAATATATGCTCGAGGATAGTAACGGTTTTTTCAAAGGTTATTTCAGGGATGTCGAGATTGATATCCGTTTCGGTATAATCATCAAAACCTACCTGTTTGATCTCCAGGCTATAAATACCTTTCAGAATGTTTGGTATTGCAACACTTCCTGAGGCCCCGACAACGGCATGAAAGATATAATTAACATTCCCGTTTTGATTGGTCAAAGTGACCAGCGCCCCGTCAGAAAGTCCCGGGACCCCTGTATTGGTATTAACAATGAGATTGAGGGTCAGGCGCATATCCTTTTCCATCACATTGGATTCCGACATTTTGGATTTCACGCCGTTGGTATATTCAGCTTCTACCCCATAGGTATAAAGTCCATATGTTAACCCATTCCAGGTCGGATCGAGATAGGAAGTATCGTTGACCGGATTGGTGTTCAATTGCTGCCAGGTGGAAGCCGCCGATGGTTTCCTGTAAACATTATAATGAAGGAAAGACCGGTCGGAAAACTTTGGCGCCACCGGCAAAACCATTGCCGGTTTGCCTGTCTCCTTCGGTTCAATTTCCCTGCAGGTAAGCAGCGACTTTCCTTCCGGAACCTGAATCTGATAGCTGGCCTGTGGTTTTGCGCCACCCTCTTCCAGTGGGCCATAAGTCAGTCCTGCTGCACGCACAAAAATATTTGCCCTCAACGGCGGCGATGTGCCGTTTTCAAGCGGAATGTAGGCGCCCATTCCGTTACCCCACTGGGTGCGCGCTTCCCAGATATAAGGTTCTCCTTCGCCATCATCATAGGCTAACAAAAAGGTATTGTCGTAACCGGAAATTCCGGCAAAGAAACCATTGGGGGCATTCACCGACTGGGAAAGATGATAAGAATTCCAGCCGGTATGGTTTGGAACGTTTTCTTCGAGATGGAGTACATTGTTTTCATCCGGAGAACCATCTTCATTCACGCCCAGTATTGTGATTAACACTTTGGTGGAAGTTACATATCCCGGATAGGGATAGACATACCAGGATACATCGGTAACCGAAGCATCATACTTCCACACCGTACCCGTCACGATATTCGGGTCTCCCGGAGTAATCAGAACTCCCTGTGCCAAACCGTCATCCCTGCGCCACTCTATGGGATAAGGAACGCCTGCAGCATACCAGGTAACAAGGACATCTTCACCCTGTTCAACGGCATGGACGAGATTGGGAGCGGGTGCATTTTCCAGCAAAGTGATGGTATCCAGAACAAAATCCACCCCCGGGACATCCACAGGCTCCGAATAGGACTGGTAACCACCATAGTAAATTTCTATTTCATAGGTGGTTGATCCCCAAATAGATGAGAATTCAAAATTGCCTTCATCATCGGTGGTCGTTTCATAGGTGTCCATCCCTGTAATCATCACCATGGCCATTGCAGCCGGGTCGCCAGTGTCGCTTAAACGAACGTGGCCAGAGAGGGCAATGTGGGGCCTTGTTACAAGATACGCATTCCCCAGGTTCAGGGACCCTCCGCTTTCGAGCGTCACATTCTCATAAACAACATCGCTGTATCCATATTTTGAGATCGTAACGGTAAGGTTGGTTCCGGCTAACAAGTATGGAGCAGAATAATCGCCATTGGCATTGGTATAGACAACCCCATTGGATCCCGGATAAGCCGGATTTTCAATTTCAACCCTGGCGCTGTCGGCCGGAACGCTGTTGTCCTGATAAAAAACCCTCCCGGTCAGATTACCCAGGCCATTTCCTGTTTCAAACATGAACGAAGTAAAGGGGTAGCTTGGAACCTTTGAAACATGACTCAGATCGTTCGGATCAATGGCCGTGTACCAGTTATCGAAAATATTCCGGTAAGGACCATACTCAAGATATTGATACGCGAAAAGAGAATTATCATTGATATAGGGAACTCCGCCGTCATAATAATAGATCATTACCGCAAGATTGCCTCCCCCCGTATAGTTGAAAGGTTGGGTAAGATGTATGTTGACTTTCCCTCTCCCATCAGCAAAATCGATTTTCCCGTCATAAACAAGGGTCATCCGGGAAGCCGGATAGGCGCTTTCATCAAAATCCGCTTTATCGGTCTGGATCATCCAGACTTTGATCTTACGCTGGGGCATGCTGTTGGCGAAACTGGTATAGTAGGTTATCCGTTCAACAATGCCTCCGGTATTCAGTTCATTATTATAATAGAGACATTCATGCAGGCTTCCTCCCCGGTAATCGCTGAAGTTTATCGGGTACAGATAATAATAATCTGTTTGTTGCGTAATGGGGAAGTTGCCGATATGTTTCATTATTTTCGAGCTATCGATAACTTCAATTTCCAGTGTTTCACTGATATTGTTGGCAAGATTTTGATCTTCACTCCAAACCACTTTCGCATACAGACCATATATACCGGGATCGGGAATGATTACCGGGATGGACAGTGTTTGGGTCTCGCCCGGGGCTATCACAACACCGGGAACCGTTCCAAAAACGGTTTCAACCCCGTTTACAAAGGCACAGGCCTGAACCGTATAAGCGCCGGTTTCAACGGTAACGATCCCTGCGTTGCCTACCACCGTCTGAAAATTGTTTGTTGCATTTTCATAAACAATATCATCTCCGATGAAATCAACGGCCATCAGGTCTTTCTGGTAACCGTCGATAACAGAACCCAGAACGTCATCCAATACGCCCGGCCAGCACCACAAGGAGAAAAACTGAAATCCGATATAAAATTTATCGCCATGGATCAGTCCGAATTCACTCAGATCGTAATTTTTTTCCACATATGACAGTGGCGGATCGGTGATCTGATCGATGGGTGTGAAATCGGACGGACTGGTTCCCGTGGTCGAAATACAGACCTTCCAGGTTTGTCCGGCCTGATCGGCCACCCGTTTGATAAAAAAGAGAAAAGTATCGCCATCCTGGTAAGTCATCTTCGGGGTAATAAGCCAGTCGTTATAGCTCAAAGTACCCGGTGATCCGGCATACACATCAAGCGAGGCAGCAGCAATTCCGGTATGCGGCGCTGTTTGTCCTGTGGGCACAAAGCCGGTATTCCTCAACCAGGTCTTGCTATCGTTGTTGGCGTCGATCACAATCCATCCGAGGGGTGGGAAAAGTTCCCCTTCAAATCCCTCCCGTAAAACACCATACCGCAGCCCAACGCCGGTAATTTGTACGGATTTACTTCCCGGAATATTTTCATCCATTAAAAAAGTCAATACCCCATCTTCAGTTCCGGGTTCCGTGGGAAGAAACTGGACTTCAAAAATATGTTTCTGTCCCATGTCGAGACTGATCGGGAAGGTTGTGTTCAACAGGGTATAATGGTCGTTGGTCATTGTTGCGCCTGTGATATCAAGGGTCCCTCCACCCACATTCATTACCTCTACATTTAAAACCCTGGTCAGGGTAGCCTCCACTGCCCCGAAATCAAGCGAAGCAGGGGTTGTCCTTACCTGAGGGTCGGTTGGCATGTCGCCCAACCAGAATTTAATGTTGGCGCGGTAACCAAATGGGGTGCCAGCAGGTAAATTATTCGGGTCGTATGGCGTTTGATCGTTGTATGCACCGATACTCATATTTTGCGGCAGCGCATTGACAGTACTATAAAAAATATCGCTGGGCGTGGCCCAGCCTGGCTTTTTTTCGATGATGGTAACGATCAGATTATCTGTATTGTTATAATAGAAACCATCAATGGGGATTAGTGACCAGTCTTCGCCGGTATGTGCAATCCAGGGCCCGTCGTAAACCTTGGTAAAACCAGATAAAGGAACGGATGCATTAAGCTCTGTGAGGCTTGTGTGCGATAACCAAACTTCAATTGTGTTTTCCAGGTTTGGGTTTTGTCCGGCATACTGATAAGCAATCTGGTATATTCTTTTATTTGCAATATTTAGTTCTGATTGCAGAAAGAGCGTTTGTGAAAAAGAGTATCCAAAATAACAATAAATAGGAATGGGTCCTGAAACCGCTTCTGTTCCGGTTCCGATGACCAATTCAACCTGGCCCGTTGGGACCACTGAAACATTGAAATCGGGGGTTTGGTCATTGGCAGGGTTCTGATCGCCGGTCAATGTGACCTTTCCATAAAGCCATGTCGGGCCAGCTATGTTTGGCGTCCAGGGAAATACGAACGACAGCGACGCTTCTGCTGCAATGTCGAGACCATTGGCTGTCCCGATCAGGGTATTGTTGCCATCGTATAAAGCAACCGTATAATCGGAACCCAATTCCGGGTTTGCTCCGACATTGGTAATGGTGACCGTGAAATCAGCGGTACTTCCCACTTCAAGACTGGTTGGCCCGGTCACGGATGCACCCATCAGATCGTGTTCCAGGGGGGAGAGACAACTGATGTTTGCCGCCCATCCCTGTCCCTGTACAGAGCCATCAGAAGTAAAACGGAAAGTAAGGGCGCCGGTTCCATTTTCCATGGAAGCAACCATTTCAGGGGGCAGTGTCGAACCACAGAAATTGCCTAACAAGGGGGCGTTGGTGTTATGCCCATCGTAGATCTTTAAATAATCATAATTATTTTCAGTGTCAAAAAGTGTGAAAATCATTTTTACTTTCCCACCAGGAGTAACCGGATTGATGGTTAGGGTTAAATCTTCACCGGGTTGATACGTGTTGTCAGGTCCGCCACTGTCATAAAAAATACCGGAACATGCCGAAATGGTTCCGTTGTGCATGAGGATTGGGTTTCCTACAGAACCATCCCAGACAATTTTACAATATCCGCCTGCGCCATTTTTAGCGGGCGATCCATTGCCATTACCACCACCGCCTGCGCCACCATATTCCCAGCCATTTTCTGCCGGATTTGATGTATTGCACCCGGCATCAAAGAATCCGGCGCCTTTACCGCCTGCGCCACCAGGAATTCCGCCACCGGCGCCACCGGCGCCACCGGGCGTATTACAATTTCCTGCATAAACAATGGTATTACCCCCGTTGGAACCATCTGTCGAAGAGCCACCTGCTCCGGCGCCGCCACCACCAAAAAAGGTATAATATCCACCGCCACCGGTCCCGCCTGTCCTGTTGGCAATTGTGCCTCCGGTTCCCGTGCCTCCGGGACCACCTCCGCCAACGAGCGGATTCGGCAACCACGTTCCGTTTGACCCACCGGTTGCAGAAACAAGGGAGCCTACACTGGTTGTACCGCCAACCGTGCCGCCCCCGCCGGCGCCAATAGTTACGGTATAGCTTGTTGCTGGTGTTACCGTATATATGCCCTTGGCATAACCGCCGCCACCGCCACCACCGCCACCGTTACCACCGCCATTGCCACCCGCTCCGACCACTTCGATGGTAATTTCGGTCACCCCGGCAGGTACTGTAAAATCGCCAGAAGTGGTAAAGATGAGCGAATCCAGTTGTGAGAAAGCTTCAGCGCCTGTTAAAACGACCAGCGCCAGGGTCAGGACAAGGGAGAAAACGATGTACAACTTTTTCATGAGTAACAGGGGTTTAAGGCGAATGTTGTTCAGAGAATATGAAATATTGTCAAAAGTAGATTTTTCGGCAATATCAAACCATCCGTACCAGTACGTATTATTGTTAAATTTTTTAACCCGTGAGATCAGTGCAACAACTTATATTCAATGGCATATTTTATCAGGCCGACAAGGGTCTTTTGCTTTGTTTTTATAAATAAATTTTTGCGATGGGTTTCAACGGTACGTTCGCTAATAAACAACTTCCTGGCAATCTGCTGATTGGTAAATTCTTTTGCAATCAGGTTCAATATTTCCTGTTCCCTGAATGAGAGATGGATGGTTTTGGGCTTGACAGCCACAATGGGATCAGGTACCGGTAATACATGTTCGCTGATAACTTTAAGGATATCAGCGCTATAATAGGATCCACCTTTTACCACGGTCTGGATAGCTTCCAATAATTCTTCCAGATTGATGTTTTTCAAAATATAACCCGAAGCGCCTGCTTCAATCATTTGTGAAATGAACATATGATCATCGTACATGGTCAGGGCAAGTACACGGGTATCCGGATACATTCTTTTGATTTCCCTTGTCAGTTCGATCCCCGACATTTCCGGCATGTTGATATCCACAAGCGCTATATCAAAGGTATCTGTCTGAAACCGCTCCAACGCTTCCCGGCCGCTTCCGGCAACCCGGACTTCTGCACTGAAATCAACATCCGCAAGCAGGGCTTTGATACCTTCCCGCGATAATGGGTGATCATCCACGATGATCAGGCGAATCACAGCTTTATCCCCGTTCATTGGTCGTAATGTTTGTTATGGGAACAATCAGGGTTATAATGGTTCCCCTGCCCAATACTGAATCAAGTAAAACAGTGCCATTCAGGTTTTCAATACGTGAATATATGTTATGAATCCCAATTCCATCGGATTTTCCTATTTGATTGATCTCAAATCCTTTTCCGTTATCTTCGATCATGATGGTTACATCTTTTTCAGTTTTTATCAGTTGGCAATTGACATCCGTTGCAGCGGCGTGTCGGATGATATTGCTGAAAATTTCCTGTATGACCCTGAAAAGGGTGGTTTCAATAAAACCATCCAGCCGTTTTTCAAACCCGATAGCCTCAAAGTTCACGACCCAGTTATTGGCTTTTCCTATCTTCTTCAACAAATCGCTGACGCTCACAACCAATCCCTTTTCCTTCAATAAAAAGGGAGCCAGGTTATGTGATATGTTCCGGAGCTCTTCAAAAGCTGTATTCAGCAGGTGGATGCTGTTGTTAACCACCTCTTCCTGCTTCTCAGATAAGGTTGGGCCTTTTATTTTCAGGCTTGAAACCGTCAGTTTGGCCAATAGCAGAATCTGACTGAGGCTTTCGTGAAGCTCCTCACCAATGCGTTTGCGTTCCCTGTTTTCAGCCTCCAAAACCTCCCTTGACCGCTGCTCTTTAAGCGAATGGACATCCTGTTCCATCTTCAGGGTTTGCTTATTGAGATAATACTTGTAAAGGATATAGAGAAGCACAACAGAAAAAGCGGAAATGATAATCACGATCGAAATAAATTGATTCTTCCGGCTGATAAGCAATCTTTGTTTCTCAATTTCTATATGCTGCATTTGTTTCTGCATGTTCAATTCCGCAATTTTATCCGCATTTATCCTCGTTTCCCGTTGCAGTTGCAAATTATATATCTGACTGATTTTTTGATTATCAAGGATTTCTTCATTGATTTCAATGGATTTCCGGTAATAATGAAGAGCCTGTTTATAATTCCCTTTTTTTTCATATATCTGTGATATGTTTTTAAAGGCCCTGATCAGATACTTTTTATTTACTACGATCTGCGCATATTGAAGGCCTTTTTTTGCAAGGGAAAGCGCTTTATTTAATGAATTCATCTCCATGTAACACTCCGACTGACGTTCATACACCGAAGCCAGTTCGATGGGATTTTTCAACCTTATGTTGTACTCTTCTGCCAGGGCCAAATATTTCAAAGCATTCTGATAATCCTTATTGATCAGATAAATGATCCCGATCTCTTTGTATATCCTGGCTTCATTAAATTTATCGTTGGCTGCCCTGCTATCAACCATGGCGCTGTCAAGACAGGATAACGCTTTGGTCGGGTCGCCGGTTCTCGTAAAAATATAAGCAATATTGAGCATGGTTGGCCCGGTAAGCTTGGGATTCTTGACTTTTCTCCCCAAATTCAGCGCTTTATGATAGTATTTAAGCGCCTGATCATATTCATTTAAATCAAAATAGATCAACCCGATATTATTGTACGCCGAACCTATGGAAGTTGAATCCCTGAGCCGCTCATAATAGACCAGCGACTGGTTGAAATTATTCAGGGCTTCCGAATAATTGGATAAACGATAATTAATAAAACCAATATTGTTCAGGATTGAAGCAATGTGCAAGGTGTCGCGTTGCAGATAAGCCAGGCTGATCGATTTGTTAAAATTGACAAATGCGCTGTCAAATTGATTTTTGCTATTGTAAACAATGCCAAATAAGTTATATGTCAGAATTTTCTCGTTGATCAGGTTGTTTTTAAAGGCTTCATTCAATGAAATATAGGCATAGCTCAGGGCAAGATCCGGATCGGAATTCATATAATACCTGCAAAGATCATTGCTTACTTCGATAAAATGCTTGCCTTCTGCATGTTTCAGCTCAATTTTCAGGCTGTCGGCATAATCCTCCTGCTGGGAAAAACAGGCTATCCCTTGAAATTGTGGTACCATCACCACAATCCAGATCAATATCTCACAGGATATCTTCTGCATTCGATTTCAAAGCAATCCGGATAAAAAAAAGGCGCAACAAAGGCGCCTTTCTGATATCGGAATCACTGGCTTAATGTGCGGTAGTTTTCAGCAAGCCATTTTTAGCCCAGTCGGCATACATCTGTGCTGCAACCTGGTACGATACCTGGTCAATATATTGCGGGTCGTCAATAGAGATCTCGGCAGTCCAGATCAATCCGTTATTCGCATTTGAATAGAGATTGGCATGAAGGTTTACCACTGATGTGGAAACCCAATAGCCTCCGGTTGTAACAACATTGGCTCCCATGCCATACATGGGATAACCCCAGTTGTAATAATTGTAGTAGTTATAGTAATAATCAGGGTAAACCGTTGTAGATGGAGGAACATAGCTCTCTGATTTATCAGTGCCTTTATAGGTTATAACCAGAATCCCGTCAATTCCCAGACTGTCGAATTTCTTTTCCAGTTCCGGTAACCCGAGTTTTTGTCCGGGAGGGATAAAATTTAAGGATTCAACCGCCTTGAACCCCTTGCTGGCAAAATAATTTGTTGCATACTGCTCAAAGGGTTTTTGATACTCCAACTTATCAAACATAGCCCAAACGACCACATTGCCAATTTTTTGATTCTCCTTGGGATTGGTCCAGGAGGTCAGGGTGATCGTGTTACAGGATGTGAAAAGGAAAGCGATCAGGATGACAAGCAATCCCGGTGTGAACATCATTTTTTTCATGATTTTTCGAAGTTTGTTTATACTTAATTTTAAATCCAAAGATATTGAATTATTCAATACCATGAGCATGGAAGTAAAAAACCATCTTAGACCGGGAGTGTTTTTATGAAATCCATAATCAAAGGGGTGGCACCGCGGTTTTCTTCCACATAATGACGGCAAATCTCAGATATTCGTTTGTGTTTATCAGGATCGGACAGTATCTCCAAGACTTTTTTCTCAAGATCTTGTGATGTCTGAACTGAAAAAGCGCCACCCAGCCTTACAAGTTCGGAGGCTTCTTTGAACTTATGGTACCTGGGCCCAAAAAATACAGGGACCCCAAAAGTAACGGGCTCCTGGATATTATGAATTCCGGCCCCGAACCCACCGCCAATAAATGAAACGGTTGCATACTGATAAAGCCGTGATAAAATCCCGATCGAATCTACTATTAAAACATCTTGCCCTGCAAGGCTTTGTTCATTCATTTCAGAATAAAGGAGGTATGGCCGTTTTAAACGGTTGGTAAGGGATTCTATCCGTTCACGGCTGGTATCGTGCGGCGCCAGGATAAATTTCATATTCGGTGGCGGATTTAAGATAAATGGAAGAATAATCTCTTCGTCTTCTTTCCAGGTGCTCCCACCGATAAAGATCTTTTTTTCGGCGCAAAATTTTTCAACAAGAGGGAAAGGTTGCCGCTGCAACGCGATTGAAAAAACCCGGTCAAAACGGGTATCCCCTGCTACAGAAACATTGTTTTTCCCAATCGACCGTAAAAGATTTGCCGAATCGTTGTTTTGAACAAAAAACCAGGTTACCGTATCCAGTTGGTGTCGGAACCAGTGGCCATACCATTGAAAATAGTGTTGCCCCGGCCTGAAAACGGATGAAATAAAATATACGGGGATCTTGTTTTGATGCAGCTTGCGTAAAAAATTATACCAAAAATCATATTTAATAAAAATCACCATCCGGGGTTGGACCAGTTCAACCCATCGGCTTGCGTTGAAAGGGGTATCCAATGGTAAATAAAATATGAAATCAGCCTTGGGATATGTTTTCCGGATTTCAAACCCGGAAGGGGAGAAAAACGTCAGCAGAATTTTATATTTTGGATAATTTTCCCTGAAAGCTTCCAACACCGGACGTCCCTGCTCAAATTCACCCAACGAGGAGGCATGGAACCAGATCACCGGGGTGGAATTCCGGTCGATGTTTTTCAACACAGTTTTTAGCCTGATGAATATCCCTTGCCGGCCCTTAACCCACAATTCTGCTTTGTGGTTAAAAATCGCCGTTAGCCGAATGGCCAAACCGTACAAAAAAATGGCTAAAGAATATACAACCCTCATTTCTCTGTGCTATTAGCCCTTCATTTCCAATTAGGAGCTTTAAAGACAAAACTTACCAACATGTTGTCGCCAATCATGCGGCAA
>DYSO01000167.1 GCA_020718225.1 Draconibacterium orientale
TTTCCTTTTCATTTGCAATTTTACTAATTACTTTTGATCAAACAAAAAAGTTTTTAACAAATATTTATTATTTATTTAACACAATTTAACGTATGGATGGAAAGTCAATCTGTTAGGAAAAAAACCATACGTAAAAAAGAAACGATAAATCAAATTAAATTTCATTGAAATCGTTTAAAAAAAGCGCCAAACAGAAAAATTAGCAAAATATAAATGAATGTTGAAGTAACCGAAATATCAGGTCGGAACAATTGAAAGAGGGTGATCATGAAACAAGCGGTAACCAGCAGGTAGTAACCCTTTTTTCTGAGTTTCCACAGAAAAATTGAACCGGTCAACCCGAGTGTGTGCAAAAAAAACCCGCCTGCAAAGATTGCCCTGATCCAGTTTTTTGAATATTCTTCTTCAGGGGCATATTTTTCAAGAACACTGGTAATAGACCCGGAATAAAGAACAGCGGCGAGAAAAAGGATGGCCAGGACACTAAAATAAACCGAAGAGAACAGCACCAGTATAGAAAAAACAACCGGTCGTTTTGTTACCGGCCCGGTCATCTTCTTCGGAACAGGCTGGATAAGTTGAGCCATTTCAGTGCATGGATTTCAAATTAGAGCTATAGAGCAGAATGAAAATTCCAGAAAAAATGATGTCTAAAATACCTGGCCCCGACAGGTGCATAAAATACATGGGGGCGAGGATCAACAGGATCTGGAAGATGGCGTAAACATGAAATCCCGCTTTTTTCAATTGGAACATCAGGAAAGCGCCAACCAAGGAGCCGGCGTATAACAGACCGGAAACCAGGAAGAAAATTGGTTTTGACTCTAACAAAACATCGATGCCCGGTAATTTGAATTTTTCTGAAAACAGAAGGACAACCTCTGTGAAAGTGTCATAAAAACCGGCAATTACAAGGCTCGATACCATATTCATCCCACTCCCGATAAAAGTCAGGATACACAATACAGTCAATAGATTGGGCCGTATGGGTTTTACACCAGGCAGTGGCGTTTGAGTCAATTCATCCATTTTCAGGCGCCAAAGTTTGATTTATCCCCTGTGTACTCCGATTTCCCAAAACCAAGGATGGGGATAAAAATAAAACGGAAGAAGAAAAGCCCGATCGTAAATCCTGTGCTTTTTCCAAAACTCTTTGCCAACCCGTCGAGGATAATAAGATAAACGATGAGGTTTACAACCGGTATTAGCATTAGCAGCAAGTACCACCAGGGTTTACCGGCTATCTTGATGCCGATCAGATAATTATAAATCGGGATGATTGCTGCCCAGCCCGGTTCCCCGGCTTTTTCAAACATAAACCACGCCCCGATGATCTCGATGACCAGGGCGATAATGCTGATAAAGATGATGGGAATGATGAGGGCCACTAAAATGGGCCAATAGGGACATGAGTTTAAGAATTCCATAATTCAGGGGTTTTAGGATTTACGATTTACGATTTACGATATACGATATACGATATACGATTTACGATTTATGATTTATGATTTTCGATATACGACATATCAGGTTTAATGATAGAATAATGCAATCGATTGATTATCTATTGCCCCGGACTTTATTCCGGGGTTAAGGAATGTAGGCAATTTCAGGGCTTTAGCCACATTATATTTGTTATTAACTACTTTTCGGAGTGTTCTCAGACTTTAAAATTTATAAATCGTATATCGTAAATCGTAAATCGTAAATCATACATTGCCATTATTCCAGTTTTCCAACTTCTTTTTCAACTTCATCCAGGATTTCGCACGATTTTACGAGCGCCTTCATGGCGTTGTGGTCGGGGTACAAGGGCCGGTCAATTTCCAGAAAAGCAACATGTTTTCTGATCACTTCTTTTGCTTTTGAGGTGCCCGCACCAAATTTATATTCCCTGAAATCGAGCGCCTGGGCAGCAGCCATGAATTCGATACCAAGGATGCCGTAAGCATTATCTAATATCTGGAAGTTTTTCAACGCTGTATTCATCCCCATGGATACGAAATCTTCCTGGTCGGCGGCGGCGGGGATCGACTGGATGGAGGCAGGCGCCGAAAGGATGCGTTGTTCAACGATCTGCATGTCGGCGGTATATTGGCTGAGCATGAGTCCGCTGAACATGCCGGCCCCTTTGGTCAGAAAAGCGGGCAACCCAACGCTCAGTGCAGGGTTGTTCAAGCGGTTCATACGGCGTTCGCTCATTACGCTGACCATGGTGATGCAATAACCGGCCATATCCATGGGTACTGCAACAGGGGAACCCTGGAAATTGGCACCCGAAAGCTGGAGATTTTCATCGGGGAAGAAAATGGGATTATCGCCCACGCCATTCAGCTCGATTTCGACCTGTGAACGGGCATAGACCAGGGCGTCATGTGCAGCCCCGATTACCTGCGGTGTTGAACGCATGGAATAGGCATCCTGTACTTTGCATTTTACCTTTAATTCGGCCAGGTCTCCTCCTTTTACACATTTCAGAATGGCCGCAGCGCTGCGGATGGCGCCTTTAAATCCCCTTACTTCATGAAGCTTCGGGCTGTAAGGGCGCATGTTGGCCTTCATGGCTTCGAGCGACATGGATGCTGCAATTTCTGCTTGTTTCAGCCAGTTGTTGGCATCGAACAGGAAAAGGGCGCTCATGGCAGTCAATACATTGGATCCATTGATGGTTGCAAGACCGTCGCGGGCCATCAAGCCCGGTACTGGTATCCCGGCGGCATCCAGGGCCTCTTTGCCCGGCAGCAGTTTGCCCTGGTAATAGGCATGTCCTTCGCCCATCATCAGCAGGGCGATCTGCGACATGGGAGCCAGGTCGCCGCAGGCCCCTACAGAACCTTTCTGACATACAAAAGGGGTTACTCCCTTATTAAGCATGTCAACCAGGGTTTGGGTAATTTCCAGGCGTGAACCAGAATTGCCGTGGGCATGTACGTTGATGCGTCCAAGCATGGCGCCCCGAACCCAGTCGATGGGCATCGGGTCACCAATCCCGGCTGCATGGTTGTAAACCAGATATTTCTGAAAATCTTTAACCTGATCGTCGTTTAATACCATCTCCGAAAATTCACCGATGCCGGTATTGACGCCGTACATAATTTCATGTGCCTGTATTTTCCGCTCTAACATGGCCCGGCATTTATGAATCCGTTCAATGGCTTCAGGAGACAGTTCTACTTTCTCATTGTGGCGGGCAACCCGGACGACGTCTTCGATGGTCAAACCCGCGCCTTTTATTATTAGTGTCATATTATTATTGATTGAGTGAATGAATGATTGAATGAATGTGTGAATGACGATGAAAGATTTTGATTACCTCATTCGTAAATCGTAAATCGTAAATCGTAAATCATCTTTCACTCTGCCCCTATAATCATACTTCGGGCGCTGAGAATGGCCGTTGTCCAGGTTTGTTTCACATTTTTCTTTACCATGCCAATGTTTTTTTGATGTCATCCAGAGAGCAGGAATGTTGTTCGCCGGAGAGCATATTTTTTATTGTGAGAAGCCCCGATTCCATTTCGTCCTTTCCGATCAGGATCACATAAGGGATATTTTTGCGGTTGGCATATTCCATCTGTTTTCTGAGTTTCGCATTGTCCGGATATATTTCTGATGGAATGCCTGCCAGGCGCAGGGTGGTTAACAACCGGAGACAATATTTTTCTTCTTCTGTCCCGAAATTGATAAACATTGCGCGTGTAGCAGCCTGGATGGTTTCGGGGAAGAGGTTTAATTCATTCATAACATCATAGATCCGGTCGGCGCCAAAGGAGATACCCACGCCCGATATGCCGGGTAATCCGAAAATTCCCGTGAGGTCATCATACCGTCCGCCACCACAGATGCTGCCGATGGTTGCGTTCAGTGCCTTCACCTCGAAGATAGTGCCTGTATAATAGCTGAGGCCGCGGGCCAGGGTTATATCGAAATTAAATTTGTTATGGAGATTGAGATCTTTCAGGTGTTTAAGAACAATTTGTATCTCCTCCAGTCCTTTGCGTCCGGTTTCGGACTCTTTAAAAAATCCGGTGAGGGTCTCAAATTTATCTTTGATCTTCCCTTCCAGGTTAAGGATAGGTTGAAGTTTTTCAACAGCTTCACAGGTAATTCCACGCATGATCAGTTCTTCTGTGACCTTGTCCATGCCGGTTTTGTCAAGTTTATCAATGGCTACCGTGATATCGGTAAGTTTTTCCGGAACCCCGATGGCTTCAGCAATTCCGGCAAGAACTTTGCGGTTGTTCAAACGGATCATAACCTGGATCCCTAGTTTTATGAAAACCGCATCGATGATCTGTGCCAGTTCGACCTCATTGAGCAGTGAATTGCTCCCGATAACATCCACATCGCACTGAAAAAATTCGCGGTAACGGCCTTTCTGAGGCCGGTCGGCGCGCCATACAGGCTGAATCTGGTAACGTTTGAACGGGAACACCAGCTCATTTTGGTGCTGAACGACATAGCGGGCAAACGGAACCGTAAGGTCGTAACGGAGCCCTTTTCCGGATATGTGTCTGGTTATGGCCTGGATGTCGGGGCCTCCGGGTTTTTCATCGGATGGCGCCTCCGGGTTGATATCGGTTTGACGGTTGGAGAGGGATTGAGGAAGCTGAAGGCCTTCAAGGTAATTGCCGGAATTCAGGATTTTAAAAAGGAGCTTGTCGCCCTCTTCGCCATATTTTCCCATGAGGGTTGAGAGGTTTTCCATGGCAGGAGTTTCAATGGGTTGGTACCCAAAGAGCTGAAAAACATTTCTGATAATGTCAAACAGGTAGTTGCGCCGCACCATTTCAAGGGGCGAAAAATCACGGGTTCCTTTTGGTATGGATGGTTTTTGAACCGCCACGGACAGGAGTTTGTGCAAATATAAAAAAATTGAACCGGATGGTTGGGTTTTTTTCTCCCGGTATCCCATTATTTTAACAACCTTTATTCATGGCGGACTTGACATTCCAAGGTTCGCATTCAAAACCCGATATGCGTTGAAAAAGCATCTATTGGTCAGACCATTCCGGCAAATCCCATAAAAGCAAGCGCCATAAGACCGGCAACCACCAGGGCAATGGGAACTCCCTTCATTCCCAAGGGCATTCCCACCAGCTCAAGCTGCTCCCTGATCCCGGCAAAGAGGACCATTGTAAAACCGAAACCAAGTGCGTTACCGATGGCAAACACCACGCTGCTCATCAGGTCATAATCTTTTTGGATAACAAGGATGGCAACCCCTAAAATGGTACAGTTGGTGGTGATCAACGGGAGGTAGACGCCCAGTGCCTGATAAAGCGCCGGACTGACTTTTTTCATAATGATCTCGACCATCTGTACCAGTGCAGCGATGACCAGGATATAGGAGATGGTTTGCAGGAAACCGATTCCCAAGGGCAGAAGCAGGTAAGTATATACAAGCCAGGTAACGATGGTGGCGAGGGTCATAACAAACAAAACGGCTGCGGCCATACCTGTTGAGGTCGATATTTTGTTTGAAACACCCAGGAAAGGGCATATCCCTAAAAACTGGGCCAACACGATGTTGTTGACAAAAACGGTCGATATGATAATGATGATGTATTCCATGACGCGTCAGATTATTTTGTTGTTCTCAGTTTATTGATCAGGGCGATGATGAAGCCAAGGGCAATGAATGCACCGGGGGCCAGGACAAAAACAAGGATACCATCGGAGTTTATCAGCCGGTAGCCAAAAAAACTATAGCTTCCCAGAAGTTCGCGAACGGTACCCAGGATCATCAGGGCAAAGGCAAAACCCAGCCCGATGCCCAATCCGTCTAAAAAGGAGAGGAAAATGTTATTTTTCGAAGCAAAGGCTTCAGCGCGGCCCAGCACAATGCAGTTTACCACGATGAGGGGGATGAAGATGCCCAGGTTGTCATACAAACTTGGTTCACCGTTGGGCCCCGGGGTGTTGAAGTAGGCCGACATCAGCAAGTCAACGATGGTCACAAACGAGGCGATGACCACGATGAAGGCCGGTATTCGCACCTTATCGGGGATCACATTCTTGATGAGGGAAATCACCACATTCGATGCTACCAGCACAAAAGTGGTAGCCAACCCCATGCCCAGCCCGTTGATGGCCGAGGTAGAGGTACCCAGGGTAGGGCACATCCCAAGCAACAAAACAAATACTGGGTTCTCCCGGATAAAACCTTTGGTGAATTCTTTCATATTACTCATGTCGCCCTCCTTTCATATAAGCTTCGGCAGCCCGCTGTAATGCATCGCAGTAAGCGCGCGAGGTAATGGTCGATGCCGTGATGGCATCCACTTCTCCGCCGTCTTTTTTTACCATTAATTTTTTTACCGCCGGGTCTTTTCCGTTAAACTGGTTTTTAAAAAAAGGCTCGGTCATTTTAGTACCCAATCCCGGAGTCTCTTTTTGCTCTAATACCGAAGTATTAAAGATCGTCCCGGCGGGGGTGATCCCTACCATCACACGGATCAAACCGCTAAAACCTTT
>DYSO01000031.1 GCA_020718225.1 Draconibacterium orientale
CACGAACCCGAAGAGTCTGTTTTTGATTTTGATGGTTCATCCTGTCCGGAACGCGACCTGAAAGGTTGGATTGAAAAATGCCATGCACATGGTTTGAGCTGCATCCTGAAACCGGGCCCGTTTATTTTGGCTGAGTTTCGGGGAGCGGGATTGCCCGACTGGTTTTTGGAACGGTATGGCGACAAAGTCAAAATGCGCGACAGCCGGGGAAACAAAGTCCAAAGTGACGGTGTCAGCCTGTTTAACCCTGAATTCCTGGAAAAGGTTGCACTTTGGTATGATCGGGTCATGCCCTTCATCAGCGAACGGGAAATATCGGAAGGGGGCCCGGTTATTATGATGCAGATATGCAATGAAATCGGCGTATTCTCATGGCTTGCACACCAGGCAGATTATGGGAACACCGTCAGGGACCGGTTTATTGCATATTTATCCCGGAAATTCACGACCATTGATGAAGTTAACAGTTTGTGGGGAACAGATTACCCCGGTTTTGAACAGGTGCAGCTTCCTCCCGACGGTAAGCTTCCTTATGCATCCAGGGATGATCGTGGCCGTGATTATGAATGGCACTCCTTCTGGAGAACCTATTACGGAGACTACCTCAGAATGCTTACTGCCATGGCCCGTAAAAGAGGTGTGACAGTTCCTTTGTATCACAATCTTCCCGGATGGATCTATGGAAACGGTTATGAATTTCCGGTCAACATCACCATGTATGAAGATCTTTATGGCGATAAGAGCGAAATCCTCTTCGGGGTGGACCATATCCCTGAATTTCTATCCTACCGCAACCTCCACGATGACCGGATAATAAACGATATTACCCATGCCATGCAGGGTAACAAACCCTTGTTTGCTGCCGAATTCCAGTGCGGTTCCAGAGAATATCATGTGGTGACAAACCCGCGCGAAATGGAGCTTTTTTATAAAGCAAGCATTGCCAACGGGCTGACCGGCTGGAACTACTATATGTTCTCACAGGGGCGCAATCCGGCGCGTAAAGGTTATTCCGGAGAGACTTTTTACTGGTTTAACCCACTAACGCCGGAAGGTATCCGTACCAGCGCCTATCCGCTGGTGAAACGGATGAATAAAATAATAAAAACTTCTGAAAGCCTTATCGTTCAGGCTAAACGTAAAGCTGAAGTTGCTGTTCTTTTCTATCCGCCCTATTATGCCACCGAGCTGGAGCGTCCGGTTGACGGGGCTGTTGAACTTCGGTTCACGCCCTCTTCCATCCGCCGGCCGGCTTATTTCGATGGCTTGTTGAAAGTACTTCAGGTATTGAATGTTGATTATGATATGGTCGATCTGAGTAAAACTTCTGCTGATACCCTGACGTGTTACAAACAGGTCTGGGCCTTTGCCACCGATGAGATGAATGGCAGGGAGCAGCAGGTTCTTGTTGATTATACCAAAACCGGTGGACAGTGTGTCATCTTTCCTTACCTGCCCGATCGTGAGATGTCGCAGAAACCATGCACCATCATTCGCGATGCCTTATCCATATCCCCATCCGGAAGAGAAATCATTGATTCTCCACTGGTCGATATCTATGATCTGAAAGATATCAAGTGTGCCAACCCGCTGATCACCTATTCAGAAGAATCGCTCTTGGGTGCAGAAATCATTGCACGGACGCTTCGTGGCACTCCATGTGGGTTCACCAAAGTTCTCGGAAGCGGATCGGCGATCCATTTAGGGACCTGGATCGGATTCGACACGGAAGGCCATAAACCGGTTTATGAGGCAATCCTGCGTAAGTCGGGAGCCAAACTCAGACAGGCATCTGCCCAAAATGAGTATCTCATTGTCAGGGAACGTTTTACGGAAAACAAAGAGGCTGTTCTTTTCATTGGAAATTACTACAACGAAGAACAAACCGGAAAAGTTATATATGCCCACCCCGGAAGTGGTGAGCCTGTTCCTATTCCTTACCTGAAGGATGAAATTTTATGGCCGCCGCTTTACGGTCTCTTAATCCCGGTATGTCTCGAAATGGATGATGAATTAAAGATTTTGCACACCACCTCCGATATCCTTGGTATTCATAAACAGAACGGACAAATTGAGGTAACGCTTTACGGCGATCGCGACATGGCCGGGGAGCTCGTATTGGAAGGTGAAAATGTTAACGGGGTCAAATCGGTAACATGGAATGGGGAAGGAGTATCGGTTACCCGCGACAGAAACAGGATTATTCTAACTTACAACCATCTGCACAAGAAGGAGATGGTTATGATTATTAACAAATGAAACCGAACATGAACATTAAAAACTCACTGGGACTTTCTTTTGAATTCCTTGAGAATGGTTCCCTGAAATGCATCGAAGTTGCCCCGGTCAGGATCAGCCTCAAACCCTCAACCCTTTTCTCCGGATCAGGGGCCAACCTCTGGCTGAGAAAAAGGACCAGACCCTTTGAGTTCATCGCTTTGCTGGGTCCTGAAAGCCAGGGCCAATTTGAAATAAAAGAAGATGCTTTCGCAACCCAGGGTAGGTGGGCCGGCCTGGATTATAAATGTGTACTTGAACTTTCGCCGATAAGCCTCTCCTGGCAATGGCAGCTCTCCATTACCAACAACTCCGGAAATCCGGTTGAACTGGATGTCATCTGGGTGCAGGATGCAGGGTTAAAACCAATATCCGACGGATTGGTCAATGAATATTATGTGAGTCAATATCTTGAAAGACGTATTCTTGAAGATAAAAACTTTGGCCATGTCGTTTGTTGCCGCCAGAACATGAGGGAATCTATGGGCAATCCCTGGCTCATGATGGCAAGTGCGAATTCGGCCATGGCAGCAAGTGTGGATGGGATGCAGTTTTATGGTAAAACATGCAGGGAGACCGGAATTCCGGAGGGACTGGTCAATGACAGACTGGAAGGTGAATATGCGGGGGAATCGTCGGTTCTTGCATTGCAGGAAAAGCCATTTACCCTGGCCTCCGGAGACCGGCATCAGAGTGTTTTTGTTGCAACCTATTTACCCGATCATCCTGAGGCAACCTCATCAGCAGATTTGAACCGGTTACCCGGCTTGATGGTTGAATTTGAAGGCGCTGCTTTGTCGAAAGAGATGCAATCGCTGACTGCTCCTGATAAAAATATTTTCAATACCACTCCATTTTTACCCGTCGATGATCTGACCGATGAAGATCTTGATCGCTTCTTCGGTAAAGAACGACGGCACCAGGAAGAGGAAAATGGAAAACTGCTTTCATTTTTCTGCCAACAAAATAACCATGTTGTGTTGCGTGCCAAAGAAGTACTTGTCGACCGGCCGCACGCACATATCATGCAGGCAAAAACGGGATTTGCCCCCGACGAAAATATTATTTCAACTACCGCTTTTGCTTTTGGCATTTTCAACTCGCATCTTTCACAGGGTAATACCAACTTTAATGTTTTTCTATCCATTGGTACCAGCCCCTTTAATCTCGAACCTCAGACAGGGCAGCGCATCATTGTCATTATAGAAGGCCATCATTATCTGCTTGGAGTTCCATCTGCCTTTGAGATCGGCTTGAACCATTGCCGCTGGATTTACAAATCGGGCGATCGTTGCTTCCAGGTCCGCAGTTGGACATCTGTTGCCGGACCACAGGTAAACATGGATTTTAAAGTCATCAGCGGAAGCCGGGTGAACCTGTTGGTTACCCATGAGTTTGACCGCCTCAACGGATGGATGGTTATTCCGGGAAGCAAACCCGGTGAATTTATTGCCAGGCCTGAGCCGGGGAGTATGATCGCCGGAAAATTCCCACAGGCACAATTCAGAATATGGGTAAATAGCCAAAATGCTCATTATCATGCCTGTGGTGATGAGGTTTTGTATGACGATCACAAAAGCCGGGGAGGAGCGCTTTTCATCCTCGATGTGCAGTCAACCGCTGCGTTCTGCCTCAGTTTTATCGGAGAAGTTGTCGCCGGCGCCAAACCCGTGCAATTTGAAAACCCCGATGATCAATGTGCTTCCGATTGTGAATCCGGCCAGGCGCTGTGGAAGGGTTTGAGTTTGAACCTGGCATTTCACGGTAACCATCCGGATATCGCCGCCATTCACGAAATCCTCCCCTGGTTTGGCATGAATGCCCTGACCCACTTTTTAACGCCCTATGGATTGGAACAATTCAGCGGGGCAGCCTGGGGCACGCGCGACATTGCCCAGGGGCCGTTTGACCTGCTGTTGGGCATGGAGAAATATGCAGAGGCAAAAGAGGTTCTCCGGATCATTTTTTCAAACCAAAACAGCGAAGGCGATTGGCCACAATGGTGGATGTTCGACAGCTACTTTAATATCCGGGCCGGCGATTGTCACGGAGATGTCTATTACTGGTGCATCATTGCCCTGAGTAATTATATCAAAGTCACCGGCGATGTGAAAATCCTGGACGAAGTGTTGCCCTACCATCATGAAAAAGGGGTTGAACATGCTGAAAAAACACCCCTCAGTGAGCATATCGCCCGGCTTATTAGAATGATCATCAATTCCTTCATCCCAGGTACGGCGTTGGTGCCTTTTGGGGGCGGCGACTGGAACGATTCCCTTCAACCTGTAAGTAAGGAACTGGCACAGCGGATGATTTCGAGCTGGACGGTGGAAATGAATTATCAGGCGTTTAATCAATACGCGGCCGTATATATCCTGACCGGTAAAAAAAACAAGGCAAAAGAATTACAAAAAATTTGTTCCGGTATCAAAGCCGATTTCAACAAATACCTCATCCGGGATGGGGTTGTTGCAGGATATGGCCTGGTCGAAGAAAACGGAAAACTGAGCCTTCTGCTCCATCCCGGCGATGATAAAACCAACATCAGGTATAGTATTTTACCCATGGAACGGGGAATTATCAGTGGAATTTTTACGAAGGAGCAGGCGTTGTACCACCAGGAACTCATTGAACAGTATCTGAAAGGCCCCGATGGCGCCCGTTTGATGGACCGTCCGCTCAAATACAGGGGAGGCATTCAAACCATTTTCCAACGGGCTGAAAGCAGTACCTTTTTTGGACGCGAAATTGGACTTATGTATGTGCATGAACATATCCGTTATGCCGAATCACAAGCGTTGACAGGCAGGGCCGATGCTTTTTTAAAAGCGCTGCGACAGGCAATTCCGGTTGCTTACCGGGATGTTGTTCCCTGTGGCGATATGCGCCAGTCAAATTGTTATTACAGCAGTTCGGATGTTGTTTTTAAAACCCGGTATGAAGCCGATGAAAGGTACGATGATATAAAAACAGGACAAATTGAGCTGAAAGGAGGGTGGCGCGTCTATTCCAGCGGACCAGGGATATATATCGGCATTATTGTTTCAAAGTTGTTTGGATTCCGTATTGAGTTTGGAAATGTAATTATCGATCCGGTGCTCCCGCAGGTATTGGACGGGTTATCTGTTTTCATGGAGATAAGGGGGCACCGTGTAAATTTTCTTTATTCGGTCAAAGAAAGCGCTTTCAGTCCTAAAAAAATTACCATAAACGGTCAATCTGTTAAGTTTAACATTGAAGACAACAAATATCGAAAGGGGGGGGCGATCATTCCAATGGATCTGTTTTTAAGGCTGTTGGACCAGAAGGAGAACCGGGTTGAAATCGGACTGTAGCGGCATTTTGTCAAAAATGCGCAACAATTTTACCTTTTTCCGGTATAGATAAAATTTCATATTTTATCAACATTTCAAATAACCAATTATATTTGTCATTAATTAATAACCCAAAAAGAAAATCGTAATGGAGACCGGATTTACCCTGAGTTGGATCGACTACCTGATCATGATTATCTATTTCGTTTTTGTGCTTGGTATCGGCTGGGCGTTGAAACGTTATATGAAAACTGCAAATGCCTTTCTGGAGGCTGGTCGCGCCATGCCGGCATGGGTTGCGGGACTGGCGTTTATATCCACAAACCTGGGGGCCCTTGAGGTGATGGGGATGACCGGATCGGGCGCTAAATATGGAATGCTTACAACCCACTTTTACTGGGTAGGGGCCATTCCCGCCATGGTCTTCCTGGCACTTTTTATGATGCCTTTTTATTATGGTTCCAAAGCACGTTCGGTTCCGGAATACCTGAAATTGCGTTTTGATGAAAAAACCCGCGGGCTGAATGCCATCCTGTTTGCTGTTATGACCATTCTGGCTTCGGGAATTTCCATGTATGCCCTGGCCATTCTGATGGAAAAAGTATTGGGGTGGAACTTCCACCTGAGCCTCGTCCTGTCGGCCGCCATTGTCCTGGGATATACCTACCTGGGCGGTTTGTCTTCGGCCATCTATAATGAAGTGCTTCAGTTTTTCATCATTGTCATCGGTCTTTTGCCGATTGTCATTTTAAGCTTACAGGATTTAGGGGGATGGTCGGGGATGAAGGAACAACTTGCCCCCATTGTTACCGAAAAAGGATTTGCGCCCGACACATGGACCACCACCTGGAAATATACAGGTTCGGCTGAGGCCAATCCATTGGGGGTTGAGTGGTATGGAATTTTTGCCGGACTTGGGTTTGTGCTCTCCTTTGGTTATTGGTGTACCAACTTCCTGATTGTTCAGCGGGCCATGTCGGCTAAATCATCCACGGCAGCAAGAAACACCCCGTTGATCGGCGCCATCCCGAAAATGTTCATCCCTTTCCTGATTATTGTTCCTGGAATTGCCGCCCTTGTGCTGCTTAACAAAGAGGGATCCGGTTTTACCCTGCCCGAAATCTCCCCGGGCCATTACAATTACGATTATACCATCATCGCACTGTTGAAACAGTACCTGCCTGCCGGCGTACTGGGATTGGGAATTACTGCGTTATTAGCTTCGTTTATGTCGGGAATGGCCGGAAATGTTTCGGCATTCAATACGGTTTGGACTTACGATATTTATCAGAGTTATATCCGGCCCGTTACCGGAAATAAGGAAACAGACGATAAACACTATCTTTTTGTAGGACGAATGGCTACGATCTTCGGTGTTGTTGTCAGTATTGCTGCAGCTTACTTAGCCAGTCTTTTCGGAAATATTATGGACTTTCTTCAAACCATCTTTTCCATGATCAATGCCCCATTGTTTGCCGTAATCTTTTTAGGGATGTTCTGGAAAAGGACCACAGGCCATGCCGCATTCACCGGCCTGTTAGCCGGGTTTTTTATCGCTTTGCTCCATCACGGACTTACCGTTCCCGAAGGGGCTGCAACCTTAGTGAAGGGCGGCTGGATTGCCAATGTTTATACCTATCCTGTTGAAATGGCACAGAATTTCTGGACAGCGATCTTTGCATGGACAACGGCTACCCTTGTCACTGTGGTCATTTCCCTGATCACAAAACAATTAAAAACCGATGACGATTTAAAAGGGCTCGTCTATTCGCTGACGCCAAAATTAAAAGAAAAACATGTGGCCTGGTACCTCCGTTCATCTACCCTTGCTGCTTTTGTACTGGCCATCGCCACCGTGTTGACAATTTTGTTCTGGTAAAATAACTCAATTCAATCAATTCAATCAATTCAATCAATTTGTAACATGGGCATCGATATAAAATTTCCGATTGGTTTAATGTTCACCCTTTTGGGGGCCCTGCTGACCTTTTATGGTCTATTTACCAATGCGGATGCAGCGCTTTACAGCCGTTCACTCGGGGTAAATATCAATCTTTGGTCAGGGTTGGGAATGCTGCTCTTTGGTCTGATCATGCTGGTATTTGCATTCAGGACGCATCAATCCAAAAAAAGATGATATGAACCCCTTCCAACGGGCCTTTTTAAAGACCCCGGTCGGTTATTTGGAAGTAACCGGTTCCGATAAAGGTATTCGAAGTTTGTATTTTATAAATTTCAGGGTCCGGGTCCACCGGGTACCTTCTGCTTTGAAACCCTGTATCGGACAGCTGGAAGCGTATTTTAACGGGTCGCGTAAAGCATTTGACCTTGAACTCGACCTGAAAGGAACTGGATTTCAGCTCCGGGTTTGGGATGAAATTCAAAAAATTCCTTATGGTTCAGCCATTTCTTACCAGGAACTGGCGCTCCGTACGGGGTACGACAGCGCCTTACGTGCTGTGGGCGGTGCCAATAGCCGAAACCCGATATCCATCATCATCCCTTGTCACAGGGTTGTGGGACATGATGGCAAACTCGTTGGATATGCCGGAGGACTCTGGCGAAAAAAATGGCTCCTCGAACATGAACATGCCTTTGCACAGCGCGACCTTTTCTATATGAAATTGTAGCTTTCCATGAAAAATATTTTTCCCGTTCTTCCCGGGATATTCCTGCTCTTCTTCACTTTTTCTTCCCGGGCACAATTACAAACGCTCCGTTTTAACAACGATTCCCCGTTAACAATGAAAGGGATTGTAGTTTCCGGTAACATGGAAATTCCCCTTCCCGGAGGTATCCTTTTTTTTTCAGTGATGGTCGACCAGACGGTCTTTACCGCGGAGTTGTCATCACCTCCAGGTAACGACACCCTTTTTTTTACCCTTGCCGATTCACTCTATGGATGGTTGACGCGGATTCGCGATTTTAGCCCGGGGTTGAAATTTACGCTCCATTTTATCAATCGGGGCAGCGCTGCCCATTCCATTGAAAACCTGGTGCCACTTGGGGAGGGAGGCGATAAAGTTTATATAAAAGCCGATGGCTCCAGGGAGTGGCCTCACTATTTATGTCGTTCGCGTTTGTATCGCAACGGGTTTGGACCGGTTGGGGTAATTCTGCCCGACAATGCCTGGCATTTGGGGTTTGCTGATGTTCAGGTCAGCAAACAGATCTCTTTGACAGGACTCGCCCGGAGGGGCGCCAGAAATATTGAAACAACAACGGCCGACCGATGGGCAGTGACATTGAAACCCGGAGGATGGGCTGAATATTCGCTTTATTTCGATACTCATTCCGGCGACTGGCATAAGGGATTGAAAATGATGTTCCAGGATCGCTGGCTATATGACCTTCCTGAGTTTAATGATACTCTTTTTAATCGGCCCGATTTATCCTGGATGCGCAATACCTACATCATGTTGCTTCAATTTGCCTGGGATAAAAAGTATTATGACTACAAACAAAACAAACACACTTTTTATCAAAACTTATTCGAATACGATTCTTTAACCGGTGGATATGACATCTTTACCCTTTGGCCAACCTGGCCGCGATTAGGGCTTGACCAGCGCAACCAGTGGGATATGTACCGCGATCTTCCCGGCGGACTGGATGAATTGAAAAAAGAGGTGGGGTTTTCTCATCAACACCATAAGAAATTTTTCATCTCCTACAATCCATGGGATGAAGGGACACGAAGCGAAGACCAGCTTATGGGTATGGAAAACCTTCTTAAAGCCACAACAGCCGATGGGGTGGTTTTAGACACCAGGGGCGCTTCAAGCAAAGAGTTACAGGCAACTGCCGATCAAGTGAGGCCGGGAATTATCATGTACAGCGAAGGGATGGCCATTCCCCGCGATATGCCTGGCATCGTAAGTGGCCGTGTCCATGACGCCCTTGAACTCCCTCCGCCCTTGAACCTGAATAAACTGATCAAACCCGATTTTGCCATTTTCAGGGTGCTTCAGCTTGCCGATGACCGTATTCACCGTGAAGTGGCGATGGCCTTTTTTAATGGATATGGTGTGGAAATCAATACCATGCGTCCGGGACGACCCGATTGGATAACCGGTGAATTTATCCATCTCGGGAGGACGACAAAGATCTTACGCGAAAATAACTCCGTTTTTCACAATTACAACTTCTTTCCGCTGGTTCATACACTGACCGACTCGGTGTATGTCAACCGTTGGGAAACCGAAAGCAAACAACTCTATACCATCCTCAGTCTGAATCCCGATGGCCATGACGGACCGCTGTTTGAAATTGATACCCTGCCACATCTTCTGAAAGGCATTGACAACCCGGAGCTGCATGTCGTTGATTTATGGAACCATCAGGAGGCAACCTTGATAAAAAAGGATGGGAAAACCCTGGTTTCACTACAGATCGACCCATTTGACCGTGCATGGCTGAATACGCGGAAAGAAGGGAGCGTGGGATGTGTGGCAGTTTTTAACCGTAAACTTGTTGTAAACGCTACCGAAACCAAGCTGACTTTTTCAGCCCCTTCCGGCGATAAAATCGTGGTCACCGGCGAAAATCCTTCCTATAAATCGAAATCCTATGTTTTTCCGGTCACGGGAGGTACCCTTTCCTACCGCGATATCTTCCCGGCTACCATGAAAAAAATTGTCGTCCAGCTATTGGATAGCGCCGAATTGACCGATGAGGTTGTTTTTGTTCCCGGACATCTTACCCCACGGTTGATCTCCCGGCCTGATGACGCGGACAGTATCGGTGCGCCACCGGCTGACATGGTTGAAATTCCATCGGGTATTTTTAAATTTTATACCATGAGATATCCCGGTACCCTGGATCCTTTTATCGCGCTTCCCGATTTCAGCGATACCGTTGATGTTCTGATGCCCCGGTACTTTATGGACCGGTATCCTGTGACCAATCAGCAATTTTACGAATTTATTCAAACAACCGGGTATCGGCCAAAAGATACTTCCAATTTTCTGAAACACTGGATCAACCGGGCACCTGCTGTTGGAACGGAGGATTTTCCGGTCGTTTATGTCGATCCGGAAGATGCCCGGGCCTATGCAAAGTGGAAAGGAAAACGGTTGCCAAGCGAACAGGAGTGGCAATATGCTGCGCAGGGGAATGATATGAGAAAATATCCATGGGGAGACCAGCCCGATTCAACAAAATGCAATTACAACCTGAACAGACCCACTGCAGTGACCCGGTTTCCGGCAGGGGCAAGTCCCTTTGGCGTAGAGGATTTGATTGGCAATGTCTGGCAGTTGACCAGCGACATTTACGATAACGGGGCATACTATTTCACCATTATCCGGGGAGGGAGTTATTTTCACCCGACACAAAGCATCTGGTACGTAACCGGAGGCCCGCTACCGGCCGATCATCCCGAAATGTTATTGTTGATGGCCCCCGGGCTGAACCGCAACGCTACGGTCGGTTTCCGGTGCATGCAGCCATCGAAATGAAAGGAACCAGCGGTGAACGACATTGAAAAGCATGTAAAACGATTTCTTTTTCTGATTTTAATAGTGATCTTGGTATTTATTGTTTTCCCGATGCTTGCAATGATATTGAATGAAAAAAGATTGCTCTGTCTGGCATTTGGTGTCCCGACATTTTTGCTTGGAATGGTCCTCTTTAAATATCCCTTTGCCACACCGGAAACAACGCATAAATGGGGCTTAAAAAGAAGCGTTACCACCCTGAAAATTATCGGCATTACTTTGATTATCATTGGGATTATGTTCCAAATAGTGAATTTGCTTTTGCGAGATTACTTCGGGTAATGCTGTTACCAAATCCAAGATAGTGGGATTTTTGTAATGAGTTTCAAGTATATCGATTAAATCCCGGAGACTTTCCCGGTTGGTGATTTGGCCAAAAACCATACAAAGCAAAAGGAATAAAGAAATTTACTCCTTTAGCAACCAGGCATCTTTAAAGGTTTTTTTAACTTCCCTTAGTTTTGTAAGGGCATCGGTTCTGTTGTTGGAGGTGAAAACAGAAATTCTGATTTTCCCGCTTTTTTCAAGGATCGTTGCTGCGGGAAATCCGTCTGCTTTGAGTTTTACAACCAGCTTATCGGCATCCTTACGGGGAATACTGGTTTTAACAATGATGTAATAGGTGATGCTGTTTTTTGAAACAGAATCGTTTTTACCTGTTGTTTTTCCGGCAATTGTATCGGGACGGTCTGGTGATTTTTTTATCCCGGTTTTCTTTCCGGCAGCAACCGGCACAACCGTCTTTGGAACATCCGGAACAGGGGATTTTGGGATTTCGCCACAGATAAAAGCCGCTCCTTCCGGATCGGATGCTTCTCCAAACCAGGCACAGGCATAGTTCTCATAGATTCCAATTCCTATTGCACCCCAGTGGGTTTCCTTCCATTTACCCGAATTGGTTAAAAAATCATTAAACCAAGGTTCTGTTTTCCAGACAGAAAGGATGGTGTCAATCTCGACAGGATTATTTTCCCAGTAAACGATTTCATAGGCTTTGGAAGGATACCGGGTGAGTTCGCCGGGTTTATCCCAAACTGAATTCGTTTTATTCTCATCTTTCGGATAGCAAAAAGGTTTCCAGGGACCATGGACCGACCATGAATGGAAATTACAGGTTCCCTGATCGGGATGGTGGAGAAAAAGATCTTTGAGGTGCAACATGGCTACGTAGCAAAGCGATTTTGAAATCGGGACAGGGGGAAGGTTTAACTGTTTACGGTAAAGGTTGACCATTTCGAACACTTTCATCTCCGCCGGGCTGATACAGAAACCAGCAGGGACGGGTTTTGCTTGTTTTACCTTCTTTTGACCAAAAACCGAAAGGGTAAATCCCGGCATCAATTGAAGCAAAAGTGCAATAAATACAATAAAAAATATCCTCGGATAACTCATTTTCTGGTTGATATTTCAGGTTGATTTGTGGTTCTGAGCAATGCTGTATAACAAAAGTCAGTTTCAAACCAATTTCCCTTGCAAAGGTACTACTTCTGTTGTTCTTCAATCATCATTTTTGCAATGATTGCATCCCAGATATAATTCGGCGGACAATTCAGCGCTTCATTATCGGGACTGTACGATTCCCAGTAGTTGTGGTTCCCGGAGAGCTGCACCGACACGCACTGGATCATCTTATTGGCAAGCCGGGAGGCCAGTTCGTGATACTTGTAGGTTCTCAGTCCGTCATAAACCATGTAATCCCACAACAGCCAAACCGGCCCGTTCCATTTACAGCAATAATCAACGTAAGGACTATACCATGGATCCTGTGCCGAAAGGGTAGGGATGCCATATCTTCGCCAGAATTTTGTTGTATCAGTCAGGGTTTGTACCAGTCGGGCTGCACGGTCGGGAGGAGCTGCCTCAGCCCATAAAGCCAAAAAACCAATGATTTCCTGGCGCTTCAGGTCACGGGTCATAAATTGAAAGGTATGGTCTTTTTTGTTGATGGAATAATAAAATCCTGTAGAATCGTCCCACATCCGCTCATTGACCAGTTTGCTGGTTTTATCTGCAAGGCCCTGCCAATGCTTCGATTCTTCTTCCTTCCCCAGAATTTTCGCCATTTCTGAGAGGCTTCGTTCTTCCTTAATGACCATCAGGGTCAGGTCGAGACATTCCAGTTCATCCGAAATATCCTCTTTATCCACATCCAGGTAACGTTCGGCAGAAACCTGGAAAACCGCGTTGTACCAGTCTCTCACGTTTTCAATGATCCCATAGGGCCCCCACTCAAAGGTACCATCATGGTCGGTATCGCGGTTTTGAATCAGCCAATTCACATATTTGGCGCCGGAAACATAGGAGTCCTCCAGAAATTGCCGGTCACGGCTGGTTTCGAAAATCTCCAGGTTGATCCAGCTGAAAAACGGGGCCGAAGTTGTGGAGATGTTTTTGTGCGGGTAATCTTGTAATCCCCTTGGCCCATGACGGTAAGCAATCAATCCGTCCTCACGCTGCTGCTCCATATAAACCCGCTGGGAACCCTGTGCCGATTTTGGGTCCATATACGCGTAAGCCATCATGCTGAGCGATTCATGCAGTACTTGGTGGCCATGGCCCCATCCCCACAACGGATTGCGTGAAAATACATAGAAGTTGTAACTGGTTTTTCCCGTTGGCGGGTACATGCAGCCCCTGACCAGGTTAAAAGCCCCTAAATAAATTAATTTTTCAGATTGTGTTTGAAAATGAATCCGGGGAATCTTCGAAAAAAGAATCAGATTATCTTCATAGTAGGTTTTTAATAAAAAATTCCTGACCGAATCAATGGTGCGGATCATCTTTCCGGGATCATCCTGTTGGGAAGTAAATCCCCTGATGTAACGAAAAGTTACCTTTTCGCCGGGTTTCAATCGTTTTTTTAACTGAAGCGCGACAAAACTGACAAATCCATTCCTGCGCATATTCAGGGAATCGGTGCGTTTATCTGAATAAAAATCGGTTTTAATAATATTGTAAAAAGACTCTGCACCGCCTTCATACCCGCCATGGGTATTCGTTTTTACATTACAGGTAAAAATATCACGGAGCCTTGTGGGATAACCAGATTCGGGTTTCAGATTGCTGATTAACCGGTATGGACTTTCATACCTTCGGGTCAGGTAACCGTCAAGGGTCTCATTGAAATTTTCGATTTCAAGCGAATCATGACCTGCATCAAGGATTGGATATACAGCCAGGTCATGTGGGATAAGATCTTCGTTTTTCACCTCCATATCGACCATGGCCATGGTTGAGCTATAAACAAAAAAGGTCTCTTTTACCTGAATTCCGCGGAAAGGACTGTATTCCATGATTGCCATATCGGGAAAAGAAAAACAGACGACCGGTTTTTCGAAATAGGCCCCAATCCTTGGAATTACCACCTGATCGACTTTCCATATACAATACATGGAGCCGGCGTTATCGCTGGAATAGCTTACCGGTCGGCAATCGGAATAATAATCCATCTTGTAGGCTTTGTCGCCATACAATTGTGAGCGGGCCATGGCAGCCGCGTAGGTCGTATAAAGCGGGTCGCTGGCCGAAGCGTGGATCCTTAAATAATCCTCGGTGGATTTAAAATTCTGAGCCATAATCACCATTACCGGTAACCACGTCACCCCTATGAAAAACAATCGTTTCATTATTCCTGAATCATTTCTGTTTATTCCTGAAACTGTTTTAGTCCCATACAAACCGCCAGGTTCCGTCTTCCTGTTTTTTCCAGACCGTATGAAAGATCCCCTGGCTACGGGTAATCTTTCCGTTATAATCGGTAACCGTAAAGGTATAACGGCCAAAAGTATATCCCATGTCACCGGAAGAGGCTACGTCAATATATTCCGGTTCCCATTTTAATGAAACATCCTCTTCCTCCCATTTCAGGTAATGATTTCTGATTTCCTCCTTTCCCCTCAGAAGGTGACCGTTTAAATTGATTACCCCGTGATCGGCTGCATAATATGAAAATGCACTGGCCAATCCTTTAGCGGATACCATTTTTTCAAAATCCTTTTCTGTTTCAAGAATTTCCGATTTTGCCTTTTCCCTGGCAGAGGAACAGGAAATCAGCATCGATATTCCTGTCAGTAAAATCAAACAGATTGCTTTTTTCATACTTCGTAGGGTTATGTTATCCGTGTAATATTAATATCTGGATTTCATTTTTGGTTCCCGTAACATCATGAATGGAGCCGACGGTCAAAATTTTTCAGGATATTTTTCCACATCAACCCCATCCAGGAAAAACCGCACCGCAATCCCAGCCCAAATATACGTTTTGTTCCAACCCGCCTGATAATCGTCGGCACTGTAAAATTCCCAGAAAACATGATCCTTTTTCAGATGATGGATCATGTTGTCCAACACCCTGTTGGCAAGTTCTCTGGCAACTTCATCATATCCATAATCTTTTAATCCTCTGTAAAGCAGGTATTCCCATTGAACCCATACCGGTCCGTTCCAGTAACCGATGGGACAATAATAATCACTTTGGGCCGACAGGGAGGGTACCCCATAAGGGCGCCAGAATTCAGCGGTATCGACCATCTTTGCGACAAGCAACGTTGCTTTATTCTGATTGGCAACCCCTGCCCAGAGTGGTAAAAACCCAATGATTTCTTTGATCTTCAGATCCCCGGGATGACGGAAAGAAAAGGCCTGGTTCTTCTTATTTACGTTGTAATAAAAAGAGGTGGCCGTATCCCAGAGTTTTGTGTTGATTTTTTCCGACCGCTGGTTTGCATCATCCAGCCAGTGATTCGACGCTGCCTGCTCTCCAAGGATTTTAGCCATTTCCGCGAGTGACTTTGCCTCCTTTACCAACATCGAATTCACATCGGGGCCTTCAAAATTTGCCGCCCAGCCAACCTTGTCCCAAACTGCAACCCTGGCATCGCGCACCGATTCAAGTTCTGCATGGGCGCCCCATTCACAAAGCCCGTTCTGGTTCGAATCGCGATTGGCAACATAGTATTGATAAAACCGCTTTCCGGATTCATACGCCTCCCTGAGAAATTTCCGGTCATGGGTAATTTTATAGATTTCCAGGTTTTCAAAATTATACCAGGGTGCAGAACTGGTCGGTTTCCCCCCGGTTTCGATCATTTCGTTCAGATAGGGCCCCGTCCGGTAATGGATATACCCGTCATTTCGCTGACGCTCCATATAGACCCGCTGCGAATTCATGGCACCCCCGGGATCCATATAAGCATATGCCATCATGGCAAGGCTTTCATGAAAAACCTGTCCGCCATATCCCCAACCCCAGCGGGGTTCCCTCGAGAAAATATAATAGTTATAACTACATTCCCCCTCCGGTGGCATCATACACTGCCGCATCAGCGAAAAGGCGCTCCAGTAAAGCATCTCATGCTCCTTATCGACAAACTTCAACGTTGGAATCCCGGCATATGCTTTTTCATCCTCCTTCACCAATTCCTCCAGATCAACCTGCTCCGGTTTTTTGATTTCTGCTTCCGGGTTGATTTTCCCCATTTCATCCAAAGAAAGATTTACCCTGAAACTTGTGGCATCGCCCGGTTGCAGTCGGAAATCCTTCCAGCCGGCAATCCCATTCACAAAAGGCGCAGCACGTTTCTGCCTTGCTAACGATGTTTTCAGCAGCGAAACAATATCCTTTCCGTACATTTCATTTTGCCCGGTCGCCGGTACCGAGAAGGTCTGAACACTGTCAAACCCGATGGTCGATGTGTAGAGACCCCTGAAATGCTCACACACGGGAATGTTATGTTCAACCATCCACCCGTCGCGCTGCTTTGTCAAAGGGAAGAGGTACCCGTCTGGGAACAGGGTGTGATCAAAACGGTTTAAACTGTCCGGGGATGGATAATAAAGGTAGGGGAGGAGGGTTATCGTCCTTGTGAAATGGCCTTCGTTGACAATCCTGTATTGGATGATGGCCGTCCCTGAGCGATACACGGCAAAAAAAACTTCGACCCTGATGTCCGGAAAGGGATAACAATAGTATTTCATCAGGTCGCTGTATGAAGTAGTCACCACCGGTTCCCGGTAAAGTTCACCTGGCCGGAAGCGAGTTTTTCCATCCATTTTAAAGACAATACCGAGATTTGGCCCATCCCTGGAGATAAATTCAATGCCAGCCTCATTATCTGTCCACTGAAACTGATAACCCTGATCGGTTTTATAATGCGACCGCGCGGGAGGCGCTGCATAAGTCGTAAACAGCGCATCGTTTCTGCTGGCATTCAAATGCGAAAGAAACTGGGGCATACCGGCCGTGGAATACAGGAAAAAGACCAGAAGCAGGGAAGATGGAATCGATGATGACATATTGGATTGCTATTTGATATCAATAACCACTGTTTTAACTTCATACTTCTGCTCCGAATGGCCGAAATCAACGGAATACCTGGTTATTCTGCCATGACGGCTGATATACGTAGCATTTTCTGCCTTTCCGGGAACAACAGCCGACCATACTTCGAAAATTCCGCTGCTCCCCGATTTTCCTTCCAGTTCAATGGAATAGCTATTCCTTGATGTTTTTATTGAAATGATCCTTAAACCCTCCGGGTCATATCCCGGTTTTGGATCTGAAACCAATGGCAAAACTGAAATCCCTCCGGTAGTACCAACAATGAGCCGTAATGATTTATCCAGATCGATCCTGACAAACAAAGTCACCGATGTTTCATCGGTAAAGGAGGTAAATGGCACATCACGACCATCGAGGGTTACACTGGTAAATTGAGTTCCCGGCGGAAACGAAGGCATAAACTCCATATCCACGGGTTTGCCCGCATCCAGTGAAAAGTCCCAGGAGTAGGTCGATCCAGATCTTCTGAAGGTGAAACCTGTCTTCTCTTCTGCCATGCGGATGTTGCTGACCGTGAGTGAATCCCATCCTGCGGGAAGATGGGGGGCAAGGGTTATTTTATGTTCCGCTGCGTTGATTTCCAATCCGAGCAAACCTTCGATGGCCGGCTGTAAAACCATTGTTTCCGACCAGCCTTGGTGCGGGCATACCCCTGACGGCATGTATTCTGCGCCGTTCAAAACCTCCTCAACAAATCCCAGCCCCCACGATTTAAAGACATTCAGGTTGCTCATCAGATGGGCATATCCCTGGATAAAATTGCCGTTATTGTACTCGGCAAGCGAAGTCCACCCGGTAAATAATGGCCAAACGCTGCCGTAATGGTAACCCGTGGGCCTGAACAAGGGGCTCTCTTCACGGATGATCCGTACTCCCCAGTCGGTAGTAAACGCATTGCATGCAAATTGCTGCAGACAGATACGCGTCTTTTCCCGGTTCGTCATCCTGAAATAAAAAGGGACGGCAGGCAGAACAGTCGCCTCATTGCGAAATGATCCATCCAGGTTTTTTCCATAAGCATAAAACCGGCGGTTCTCGTCCCAGAAATCGGTATTGATGATCTTTTGAAGGTCGCGTACCTCCAGCCGGTAACTTTCCGCTTCATTATCTTTCATGAACGAAGCCATCCCCGAAGCTTCCGTTAGCGCTGAACCCCATATCCCCGCCATGTAGATGGTGGCATGGGAGCCGTATAATTTTCCTCCTTCAACCCAGCCATGGCCCACATTGGTATTCTCTATCAGATGATCGTGATCGGTATCGGTTGAAAAACAAAAATTGAGCGCTTTTTTAATGTTGGGCCAGGTTTTTCTGAGAAAAGCAGTGTCATTGCTGTGACGGAAATATTTCCCTGCCAGGACAATATAAAGCGGGGTGGCATCGGCAGCATCGTAATGGACAAACCCGGAAGTACTTGCTTCATGAAAAATTTTTCCCGAAAAATCCTGATATTTATTAAAGAACTCCAACTGGGACCTCACTTTGCTGAAATCGCCGTAATCGATCAGCGCAAAACTGCTCCATGCTGCATCGCGGCCAAAATACCAGCCATAGCCGGGCCGGCCGTTCACTTTATGGCCGCCGTCCCAACCCTGACGCGTAGTGGAATATCCTGCTACCAAAGCTTTTCCCATATCGGGGGTGTTTACAAAAAACCGGTCTGTGGCTAACAATGCCCATCGGTAACCGGTATTGAAACTTTCATCGGGTGAAGTAATCATCAAACTTTGTGAAAGCAGGTCTTCGGCATGCTTCACCGCTCTTGTAAAAATATCTTCAGGATGATCAATTGCCTTGTTAAACTGTTCATATGTTTTCCCGATCCCTTCGGATGAAGCCGTGAAAACCACATCCAGGTTATCCGTCATCGCAAGATCGTATTGCAGGATAGCAGAAACCTGAAAATCCTCCGTCGGGATTCCATGAAACAAACTGTCGGATTTCGACCAGATAAAATCCTCATATTGCCCTGTAAGATGCATTATGGGTTTCCTTGTGCTTCCCACCATTACATTCAGGTCGCCGGTTTTATCCTGAATTGTCACCGCTCCCGGCGTTTCATCCCAGGAATGACAGATCGATCCGGTGACCCTTTCGGAATAGGGCCACATCCATCGTAAATTTGATTTGAACCGGATGATGAGTTTTGCAGGATATACACCCCGGTATTCATAGTGGACCACGCCATTCGGATCAACAGGATCGTTAACAATGACCTCCTTCAGATAGGCCCGTGAAAACTGATACTGACGGGAGAATGAGGCCGGATCGACGGCAATTTCGGGCCGCTCGTCCTTTAACCAGTAAATGGTGTCACGGTACCCGAATTGTATTCCCGCTTCATAATCCCTGAAAGCCATGAAGGGATGGGCCCATACCTCTTCGATGCCACCCTGTTCCGTTCCCATGGTAACCAGCCGCTCCCCGGCAACATCCCAGAAATTTCCGGAAGCAAACCGGTTCCTGAGGGTGAGCGGTCCCGAAGGATCTTCCCACCGGGAGGAAGCGGGGCGATGAGTGGTTAACTGGTTGGTTTCCGATTGCGGTGGACAACGGGTTACCGTGTTGGGTGAATAATCCCAGTAGTACTTTCGTTTTTCATCCAATTTTCCCAGGAGATAATCGATACAATGATCGGTAAACAACACCAAATGTTCCCGGTTCAGGTTGGGCAGTGCATAGTCCATATATCCCCCGACGGCAATAATTCGCCCCTTACCGGGCAAATATTCAAATACCAGTTTCGAACCTTCACGGAGAAAAATGTAATCCCAGTCAACAGCAACAACCTTCCCGCCATCGGGTACTTCGTTCCCGAAAAAGCCGGTGATCCGCGTTGTTATATCATAAACCGGCCTGTTCAAATATGCACCGCCATTCAGCCCTTCAAACACAGGATGTTGAATGAAAGCATGAAAACCGAGCTTACGGCCATATCCTTTATCAGGACAAGCTTTTGTACTGTCTGTCAATATACGGGGCTCGTATCCAAGTGCATTCAGGTAATGAACAGCTTGTTGGGTAAGCAATAAACCACCGCCCTTTTCAATCCAGGATTTCAGGTTATGAAGCAACTTTTCGTGGGTTTCATCTATGGATAAAGGGGTCGTATCGGGACGGTGATACCATAAAACCGAAAAACGGCCCAACTTGCCCGGTTGTTTTTGAATCTCATGAAGGGTGATAAATTCGGGCATTATATCTTTCCTGTCTTTCAATAGGACATAGGCGCTCCTGATTCCCGTATCTGCCCGGTTATACGGTAAAAGACTGATAAAACCGACGACCGGCTTCTCCCCGGTTTTTCCCGGATTGTGTTTTTTACCGGTCAGGGGAATTGTATGCATCTGCATGCTTTTTCCTTTGACAGACTGGGCCATGACCGTTTGAAAAAATGGGCCTAAAACCAGGAACAAACTGATTATAAGCGCTGTACCTGGTCCACTCCATTTCAGGATGGCCCTTTGTGAAAAACAGATGTAACAGACTGATAAATGGATCGCCATTCTGTGTTTAAAAGGATAGATGAACATAGCTTCCCGACATTTATTGTAGTTTTGTACCACCCAAAAATAGTGAAAATACCATCGTTTCCCCATGAATATTAATTCTCTTTCAGATTCTTTACAGGAACTTGAAGATTGCCACATTTGCCCCCGGAATTGTCATGCAAACCGCCTGAAGGGAAAGTCCGGGTATTGTAAAAGCGACGCTTCGTTCAATATTGCTTCCATATGCATTCACCATGGTGAAGAGCCGCCCATTAGTGGAAAAACCGGAATTTGCAACATTTTTTTTACCAACTGCAATCTCCAATGCATCTATTGTCAGAACCATCAGATCAGCGATAACCGGATTTCCAGGAACCATTCGCAAATAAACCTGGAAGAGGTTGTACGCCAGGTTACCGCCATCCTTGATCAGGGGATAACCCGCGTTGGTTTTGTTTCACCTTCTCATTTCATACCCCTGGTGCGGGTGATTATTCATGAAATTAAATCATTGGGATACAACCCAATATGGGTTTACAATACCAACGGATACGATAAAGCGGAAACCATCCGTTCACTCGAAGGGATCATCGATGTTTATCTTCCCGATTTTAAATATTCTGACCGCCACCTGGCCTGGGAGCTCTCGGATGCACGCGATTATCCTGACATTGCGACAAAGGCAATCGGGGAGATGTACCGCCAAAAGGGGTCAACCCTGATCCTCGATGACGACGGCCAGGCAGAATCGGGGATGATTATCCGGCATCTGGTACTGCCCGGAAAAGTAGATAACAGCCTTAAAATACTCCGCTTTATCGCTGAAAATTTTTCGCCACGGCTCCATATTTCACTCATGGCCCAATACTATCCCACACCACGGGTGGCCGGCCATCCCTTTCTGGGAAGGGGCATCACCGCTCAGGAATATCAGCAGGTCATCGATGAGATGACCCTGCTTGGAATGATGAACGGCTGGAACCAGGAGCTTGATAGTAAAAATACCTATCAACCCGATTTTAATTCGCTCCATCCTTTTGAAACCTGAAAATGTATTTTTTTTTTGGAAAACACTGATCATCTGACTACTTTTGTCCCTTCGTACTTCCATAAAATCATCTAACCCAAAATTATATATCTATGAAAAAATTTCACCCATTGCTATTTACAATTATGTCAATAGCATTTCTTTCCACCGGCTTTGCCCAGGATACCATTAAAAAACAGGATACCGGTTACATTTTCACTACTGTAAAAATCCTTCCTGCCACTTCGGTAAAAAACCAGTTCCGCTCGAGTACCTGCTGGAGTTATTCGACCATTTCATTTCTGGAATCCGAACTTCTGCGCACAGGAAAAGACACTTTCGATCTCTCGGATATGTTTGTTGTCCGTAAAGCCTATCCGGAAAAAGCGGTGATGTATATCCGTTTTAACGGAAAACATAATTTTGGTCCCGGCGGCGCTGCCCATGATGTGATCAATATGATCAGGGAATATGGAATCACTCCCGAATCGGTTTATTCCGGACAGGTAATTGGTGAAGAAAACCCTGTCCATGGCGAGATGGATGCTGTTCTTACCGCCGATGTGGAAGCTGTGGTGAAGAACCCAAACCGAAAACTGACCCCTGTGTGGATGAAAGGATTTAACGGACTGCTGGATGCTTACCTTGGGCCCGTTCCTGAGAAATTTCAGTATAAAGGAATGGAATATACCCCGAAAACCTTTGCCAATGCTCTGGGTTTATACATGGATGATTATGTTGAAATTTCATCTTATACCCACCATCCTTTCTATACAAAATTCATCATCGAAATACCCGATAACTGGATCATGGAACCCGTGTACAATGTACCCATGAACGACATGATACACATAATTGATTATTCTATAATGAATGGTTATACGGTGGCCTGGGGCGCTGATGTCAGCGAAAAGGGATTTTCGTGGAAAAATGGCATCGCCATCGTTCCCAATAAGGATGCTGCTGAATTTGCCGGTTCTGATAAAGAGCGCTGGACGAAGATGAGTGATACGGAAAAGGACAAACTGCTCTATAAATTTGATAAGCCCGTTCCCGAAAAGGAGATTACCCAGGAGATGCGGCAAATGGAATTCGATAATTATCAAACAACCGATGACCATGGATTGCATATTGTCGGGATTGCCAACGATCAGCATGGTGACAAATACTATATCGTAAAAAATTCCTGGGGAACAACCGGAAACCCTTACAAAGGTTACATCTATGTTTCGGAAGCTTATGTAAAACTTAAAACCATGGATATCCTGGTCAATAAAAACGCCATGCCTGAAGAAATCCGTAAAAAACTGGGATTGTAAATTTTATTCCTTTACCAGCGGCCTTTGTGGCTATTGATTTTCATGGCGGCGGCAAGCCGGGTCAGGTACTCTCCCCTGGGGATTGCATGGGCCCCAAGCCTTAACAGATGTTCAGATTCAACCTGGCAATCGATAAAATGAATACCAAACTCCTTGCACCGTTCCACCAGACGGTGCAAGGCTATTTTAGAGGCATTGCCGGATCGGAAAAACATGCTTTCGCCAAAAAATGCAGCCCCGATGGATACTCCGTATAAACCGCCTACCAGTTTATCGTTCCTGAAGGTTTCTACCGAATGGGCAAAACCAAGATCGTATAATTTTTGATATACATCAATAAAAGCAGGATCGATCCATGTGCCATCCTGTCCGGGACGAACCATTTCGGCACAGGCCCCGATAACCTGGTCAAAAACAGTATCGAACCTTACTTCAAAATGATTGCTATGGATCATTCTGTGAAGAGAATCAGAAACTTTAAAATTTTCGGGGAGTAAAACCATCCTGGGATCGGGAGAAAACCAGAAAATATCATCCTCTTCCATAAACCACGGGAAAATTCCGCAGGTATAGGATGCCAACAGCCGGGGCGATGAAAGATCGCCGCCAATGGCAACCAAACCATCCGGCTCTGCCTCATCTACGGGAGGAAAGACGGGTTCTTCCGGTAACAGATAAACGGCCATATTATCAAATGCTCTCCAGTGCGTCGGTCACTTTTTCACAGGCCAGATCAATCTCCTCTGAGGTGATTGTCAAAGGAGGGGCAATCCTGAAAGTGGCCGGTTTAAAAAGGTACCAGTCGATAACCACTCCATTTTCCAGCGCAGCCCGGGTAAAAGCATCGCGCTTTTCAGGATGGGCCAGGTCGATCCCAAGGGCAAGGCCCACCCGGCGTATCGCTGAAACAGAGGAGTTTCCTGACAGTTTTTTCTCTATTTGCTTTCCCTTTTCTTTCACTGAATCGATCAACGATCCTGAAAGCAATACTTCAATCCCGGCCAGTGCAGCTGCGCAACTCACCGGGTGACCACCAAAAGTGGTAATATGTCCCAACTCCGGATGATTTGTCAGGGAATCCATCATCTTGCGGGAGGCGATGAAAGCGCCAAGTGGCATCCCCGCTCCCAGCGCCTTGGCAAGGACAAGAATATCGGGTATCAAATCGTAATGCTCAAAACTAAACAATTTGCCGCTCCTTCCCATGCCCATCTGAACATCATCGACAATAATCAGCGCTCCATATTTCAGACAGCGCTCCTTTAAATGGTCAATGAAACTGCGCTCAGCAGGAATGATCCCGGCTTCAGCCTGGACCATCTCAATCACAATGCAAGCCGTATGGGATGAAATCAACTCAAGTTGGTCAATATTGTTGTATTCTATAAACCGGATATCGGGGAGAAGCGGTCTGAAAGCATTTTTCAGGGTTTCATTACCCAGAATGCTGAGGCTTCCATGGGTACTTCCATGATAGGCGCCCTCGAAAGCGACAATTTCCGTACGGTGGGTGAATCGCTTGGCAAGTTTCAAAGCGCCTTCAACAGCCTCGCTTCCCGAATTGACAAAATAGGTCGAATCCAGCGGCGCAGGAAGCAAACCGGCAAGCCGGCGTGCAAGATGGACCTGGGGCGATTGAATAAACTCCCCATAAACATTTACATGAAGATACCGGTCAATCTGCTCCCTGATGGCGTCTAAAACCAGGGGGTGCCGGTGCCCGATATTGCCCACGGTAATCCCCGATACCATATCCATATATCGTTTACCATCCCGGTCAATCAAATACAAACCTTCGGCTTTGACAATATCCAGGGCTAAAGGAGAGAAAGAGGGAAGTCCCAGATATCTGTAAAATAATTCGCGTTCTGTCATCGGATCGTTTTATGCAACGAAGATAATAAATGGTTGTTAACGCTAAACTTACTAATTTCGTTGCATTCAATAAAAATAGATTTTCTGAGTGGACTCCAGATGATTCTTTGACCACCATGCCCAATCCTTTTCAGATTTGGATCAAAATGATTTAAAACATTAATTTACAAATGAATATGAAAGATAAAGTAGTCATCATTACCGGTGCGTCATCAGGGATTGGTAAGTCGCTGGCCATGGCGTGTGCCCGACGTGGGGCCAAACTTGTTCTGGCTTCCCGGTCAGGAATTTATGATCTCCGATTGAACCAAATCGCCCCCGAAGTACTAAACCTGGTTTGTGATGTTTCGAAAGAATCCGATTGCCGGGACCTGATTGAAAAAGCAGTCCAAAAGTTCGGGCATATTGATGTGTTGATCAATAACGCAGGCATCTCCATGCGGGCATTGTTCAACGAGGTTGATTTGAATGTAATCCGACAGCTGATGGATACCAATTTCTGGGGAACGGTCTATTGCAGCAAATTTGCGCTGCCTTACCTCCTGCAATCGAAAGGTTCGCTGGCAGGGGTATCTTCGGTGGCCGGATATAAGGGGTTACCGGGAAGGGCCGGTTATTCAGCATCCAAATTTGCCATGCAGGGGTTTCTCGAAGTAGTGCGTATTGAAAATTTAAAAAACGGGCTTCATGTTTTAATTGCATGCCCCGG
>DYSO01000032.1 GCA_020718225.1 Draconibacterium orientale
GATTTGCTTCGATTCTTTCAGGCTATGTTCCACAAAATATCTTTGAGCCTGCATAAAAGAAATCCCTTTAGTGGTACACTGTTCGAGATTTGAATTGGTGAAAGAATACGTCACTTCAATTGTGTTTTTTCCCTGATTTTGTTTTTCGAATCACGAGCAATCTTACCTCTATCTGATTTCGGGTTTTGTTACTCATTTTTTCTTTGATAAAACATTTAATACATTAATTATCAATAATATATTTTTAATATTAATCTGTTAAAGTAGAATTAACATCGACGATAAATTGTTTAACCGTGTATGGCATTGTTTTGACTTTCATAAAATGCCTGTATAAATGGAATCATTGAATTTGAACAGAAACCTAAATCGTTCGCTTTCTTCTCTGCGTTGTCTCTGATCTTAGCCCTGACAAACTTAGGCGCATCCAGCAAATCGTGAATTCCTTTCCAAACATCCCCACAAACTGTTATGGCACCATAAGCAAGTCGTAGCTGACCGTGAATACCGGAATTGGTATTCCTTCTATTCACTACCCTTTCCGGGAAGTTCAGATCTTTATCACCTTTCCGGTCATAATCTTATTTCCGGTCCTCAACCGGTAAAAATAAATCCCTCTTGTCAGTGCGCTGCCATCAAAGCGAATATGGAATGGCCCTGCGGGCGTTACCTGGTTTACAATGATTGCAACCTCTTTGCCCAGGGAATTATAAAGTCTTAAATCAGTTGCCATTTCACAGTCCGAAGCAGATGTGTACTCCAGGAAGTCGATAAACGGATTGGGAAAAACGACAGGCCCTTCGGCATGCATATCGTCGGCCCCGGCCGGATATCCGGAAACACAACCAGTTGGTTTCGGCACAAACCGGGCCCCGTCATAAGTTGTGAATTCCTGTATTACCGGATCATCTGTAACAGTGAACAGCATCTCACCGGATTGCAGCATTGAAAAATGAAGCAGGCACAGGATCTCATTCTCTGAAACAGTGACTCCCGTTCCATCGGCCGCCCAGACAAACGTAAGCCGGCCGGATATCGGGTTACCCATTGTAATATCGCTAAACCGTTCATTCAGATGGTCGGCCCCATTAAACCGTAAGGATTCAGGATCGTACGCAATGGTGAACTGGAACGACCCCAGATCGGGCATATCCGACAAGCTCAGGGCAACTATGGTCTCACCGCGTGTATGCTTTTCCAAGTCCAATTGTAACGTCCCCTTCATTTCTGCCACCGGACTGCCTTTATAAGGAGGGATGTAGCTTCCGTTCGCATCCCCATAAACCAGCCCATGAAAATTACTGGTCACGCCGGATGATTTTATCAATAATAATGTCAGCACAACCACTGCCGATCGACAGATCATTAAAACTGCCCGTGCAATCAGGATAATGGCGATACCGCTCTATCCCGTATCTACAGTTCCTGTTAAACTGCAAAAGCCGGCTGTCATCCTGATCCCCTACTCCGATTCCTCTAAAAGGGGGCCGTTATCCCTATTTTATCAGGCAAAAGATTACAAATCATTCATTACCTGGAAAAAAACCAATGATACCACGACACTCAAACAATACGGAGGAAAGAAATTTTACAAGATCAATGTGAATCAATTAGGTTGGTTGATGGTTGGTGAGTATGTGTCTTCATGCAATTGCAGCATTACTTTCCCGCTGTTTCAGCAACAAAAAATGAGTATTATATATCCGGATTTGGGGGCTGTTGTGTTTTTTGACAACAGCCGGGCAAACCTGTTCAAAATACCATGTGGCATTAGAGATCATGGATTCAGGACATTCACTAAAGCCTATGATCAGTCGGGGCATATGTTTTTTCTGAATAGAACCTTTTCGGCGCCTGAAATGGCAAAAAAGAACATAGGCATTTACAAAATCAGGAAAAGGGATTATATAAAACTTTGAGCGGTTTTCACGAAACCAGAAGGATTATCAAAAAATAACGTATTGAAAAATCAGGCTATTTAGCGGAGTCGCAAATGGAATTTCACAGATCATAAAATACATATCCCATGAAAAATATTTTGATCCTATTGATGTCCGTATTTTTATTCGGCATACGTTGTTCCGGCCAGCCCTTTCCTTACCTCAACACCGCCAGGGACTGTAAATACATGAAACCGGTTGAGCGCGAGATGATCTACGAAATTAATGTAGTGAGGAATCATCCCGAAGTGTATCTCGGCTATTTAAAGGTTTATCTCGCCGATGCAAAGGAAGATTTTGAAAATTCAGGAATTGAAAGAAGAAATTATTCTTTGACTACCGAGTATAGAACTGTAAACGGGAAGACGAAGATCAAAGTCGATACAACCTGGTTTAATCAAAATGAGGAGGAGGTGAAGGCGATTGAAAGCCTGATCGATGATCTTCAACATCTGGAGCCATTGAACATCCTGAAGCCCGATGCAGGCATCTACAATGCAGCCAAATTGTACGGGTTAGACCAGGACAGGCATGGCTGGGAACTGAGTCACAGGGGAAGCGATGGTTCGTGGCCGGTTGACCGGATCAAACGCAGTTCGCGTAAAATGATCGACGGGAATGAAAACATTGCAGGTAAGTACCCTGAACCTGCCGCGCGGGATATCGTCATCCAGTTATTGATCGACAGCGGCATTCCGGGGTATGGGCACCGGTATAATATTCTCAACCCAAAATGGACACATGTTGCCTGCTTCAGCGGTGACTTGAAAAACGGGATGTACCGGTGGCTTCAGGAGTTTGGGGAGATTGGGAATTGATTAAGGTAAAACAGAGAGTGACAGCACACAAGCTCATGACAAACACTTTGCATAAAAATCTTGTTTTACAGCCCAGGCCGTTTTTTCGGAAAATTGTTCAACTTCAACACGCGACTTAAACAGTTTGTACCCTTCTTCTTCTCCCCAACGAAAATGATACAACTCGGCGATTTCGTTGGCGTAAAACTTTTCGGTGCCAGTAAGAGAAGTGCAGCGTATTTCTTTGTCCCCATTACCCAAATCAACACAAACCAGCCGACAGCAAAGTTGCTCATAAATAACCTCAGGATATTCTTTCAATAACTCACGATCTTTTTTTGGTAACAAGGTCTTTAGAAAGACTCCGTAAAAACAAAGGCCATAATTCATAGCATTATCAAATTTTTCGTCCGGTCGGATACGATCAAGATTCTTAGATCCCGGATGCTATTGACCGGCCATGGATAAACCTTTTGAAAATATCGTGATCGACAGTGAATTCCTTAAAAAGTTAAGGGACAAAACAATCCTGCTTCATCTGTCATCCTGCGATTACAACGGAGCATTCCTGGATTTACCTTTCATTTATTGGAGCCCAAACAGCTTCCTTTTAATCCCGACTGCCTGTGTGTGTGGGATATAAATCGGTTAAAATGGAAATTTTTATTGTTGAAGCGTGCGGTTTCAGAATCTGTTTTTTTCCTGGTCGGGAAAATCCATTTATATGTTCACCGGGCGTCCATCCGGGACTGCGGGGTGAAAGTGGATGGATGGGTCGTTCCGGATTGTCCGCTGGAAGTTCTGAGAAATTACCTGCCAGATTTCAATGATCGCAAGTACCCCATGCAGAAGGAGGCGAAAGCAGGAATGTTAGCATGGGCAAATCAAAACAAACATGAAACGATTGCCGCTGTTGCCTTTGACACGGGTTAAAAGATGACAAGAATATTACTCCCTCCGTTAAAAGCCTGGATTGAACCTTATCCCAGGCGCATTGATTTTTATCACCTAAAAAAAAAGAAATGAGGTCATTCCGGCCCATGCCCACAAATGGTCACACAGATATATGGAAACAGTTGATTTTATGCTATTTTCCGGCAACACGGAGACTGAATTAAAAAATGACCGTGCGCAATCCGTTACCATGATCACAACTTTTTGAATTATCGGGAATTCCCACTCCAGGGTTATTATACCCAATGAATTGACCGCAGAATGTTTGTTATAAAACACCTCCACTGTCGGAATTGGAGGAATTTATACTGCTGATTGCCGTGTGTTCATTACTTTTTAGGTACGTAGAACAACTATTTTCCCCTATTGCCATTGAAGTCATCCATCGTGACAACATATTTTGGATAATTATCCTTGATCAGCAACAGGTTCCCGAATTCCCGCCCAACCGTATGGTCATCGGTTAACAGGTAGGCGCATTGGACAAAGTAAGTGAAAAAAATCAGGTCAGGGTTTTACTTCATCAAGGACAAATCGTAAAACATCGAATAACTGATTATAGTGGTTTGATGAAATGAACCGATAACCAAAAGATCTTTGTCGCCGGTTATGAGGTAATCGAGTCTGTTTTCCTTTGAAAAAGCCAATAAAAAATCATCGTCCGGATCTCTTGACAAAATGACCTTTGATTTAACCGGATGGCTTTCAGCAAAGGTTTCCATTAATTCAACCGTATCGCTGATACGCTGTAAAGTAATGTATTTACGAATTTCAGGCCGGCTTACTACATGCAGGTATTCCTCAATGATCTGAGGACAGATGTATATCCGGAACCTTTTGCAGAGTAATATATCTTTCAGGTTTTCAATCCGTTTCCCAATTGTAAAACTGATCCAAATGTTTGTATCGAAGGCGATCCGGGTTTTATCTGAATTATGAACCATAGTTGATGGTTATGCGTGAACGCCTTTAATGAGTTTCATGATATCATCATCTTCTAACGGAACATTATCAGGTGAAGTAGAAAGATATCGGGCAATTTTTTCTTCCGGCGTTTCCAATTCAACAAAATCCAGCAATTTTAACATCGAAAGAAAAGCCTTGGCCTTCGATTTTTTTACTTTTATAGTAATGGTTTCATTTTTTTCTTTCATAGCTATAAAAATTGTACGTTATACAAAATTAGAAATAAAAAAAGCGTTTATAATAAAAGATCGCCACTTTTTGTCAAAACAACTTTTGCAAAAATTCCCTTAAATTTGAATGGATGATCCCTTGATTTGTATTGCCCTTGAAGTCATCCATCGTGACAACATTTTTTGGATATTTATCCTTGATCAGCAACAGGTTCCCGAATTTCCGCCCAACCGTATGGTCAAAAAGCCCTTGTAAATGATTGATTTACAAGGGCTTTTTTCATTTTTTGCGGACCGGACGGGACTCGAACCCGCGACCTCCGCCGTGACAGGGCGGCATTCTAACCAGCTGAACTACCGATCCTCTTTTAAGAGGTGCAAAAATAAGTAATTTATTTCAATAAAAAAACATCTTTTTATAAATCTCTTTCAAACGCTCCATCCTGTCTTACAGAATGACATTCGATACCCATCATGCGCCCTTCATCCAACCACTTTCTTAACCGGTAACCGGAATTCGTGCCATCCATGATAATCACTTCCGGATGGAATATTTCGTACACCTCCTTCAGCGAAACCGAAGGATTACCAGATAATATCAGATAATCCAAAGCAAACTTCCCATGAAAACCCTTTGGGACCTTTTCCCGTAAAATCCCGATATGCCTGCCACAGAACTGATAAAAAATCCCTGCTTTGTCGAGACAGTTAAAATCTGCCGGTATCACCGTTTTATCCTTGTCCCTTCGGTCTAAACAAAAACGACGCAAACGGATCCCCCGGGCATCCAATTCCCCTCCGGCAAGCTGCTCCATCCGCTGATAATACCCTTCGCCGGGAAGAGTATAAAAGTCATAAAATAAAACAGCGCGGTCCTGAAAACTAAATTGGTACAGTAAATTCCCCCCGGCATTATAAACAATAAACCTGGAAGCAGACAGACGCCCGGCCCGGAAATAAAGAGAGGAGAGATTGAACGCCAACAGCGTTGACAGGAAAAACAGGATCCAGACAGCCCTACGCGTGGTCAGCATCATATAACCGGTACCAATGGCAGCATACATGAGGAGCATTTGAAAAATACCGGGATAAAAACCCCGGCAAGTCGAATAGGGTAACTGCTCAATGAAATGAATGACCGAATTCAGCAGCCAGATTAAAAAACCAAGAAGCCGGGCTGCCAGTACCGATATGAAAGGAACCGGCCCCAAAACAAGAGCCAGTATCCCGGTATAAATGATCAAACTGGACAAAGGGACTACAAAAATGTTTGTCACCATAAAATAATTTGGAAACTGGTGAAAATTATACAGGGAAATCGGTAAAGTGGATATTTGTGCAGCAATAGAAACCGCGAGAATGGCCCAAACCTTATCGGGAAGCCAGGATGTAAAGGTAAAGATTCCATAAACGGGCTTGTAGAGCCATACTATTCCTGCTATGGCAAGATAGGATAACTGAAAACCAATATCCATGATCAGGAAAGGATCAATAATTAAAATAAGAATCAAGGATGCTGAAAGAATGTTCAGCATATCATGGGGACGATTGAGCGCTTTCCCGATGATGGGCAGGCTAAGCATGGCCGCGGCCCGCAATACGCAGGGCGATAAACCGGTAAGAAAAGTATAAAACCAGATAAAAAGAAGCAGGATGACCATTTTCAACATACGCGCCATCCTGCTGCGACCCAGAAAAAGCAATAAAAACTCAAGAAAGAGATAGATTATCCCTACATGCATACCGGAAACCGACAGAATATGCATGGCGCCCGTCGCTGCGTAATCATTTCGCAACGCATCATCCAGCTCCTGAACATAGCCTAATAAAAGCGCTGACGCTACTGCAAACTCCCTTCCCCTGACCCCGTTATCACGCAATATATCGAGCAAGTGGTCGCGGACCTGAAAGGCAAACCTGCGAAAAAAATGAGGGGAAGGCGCGCTGAATTTTGTCCAGTTTTCTGCAGAAACAAAAGATTGATGGGTTATCCCTTTCACCATTAAATACCCGGCATACCTGAATGAATGTGGATTTGAGTTATCTGTGATTTTCTGAAAAGAGGTATGCAGAAGGATCATATCCCCATATTGGAGTTGCGGTTTTTCACGGTTTAACCGGAGATAAACCAGGGCTTTTCCGCCGGCAGTTTTCCAGGTTCCAGAATCGCGTCTTTGTTGTATCCTGAGAATTGTTTTAAAATAGTTGGGTTTTATGGAAGGGGGTTCTGCAACAACAGCAAGAAAAGTCCCATCCGGGTCATTCCCAAAAAAAAGGGGATCATTTTCCGGGAACCTGATTTGCGTCAGCGAAATAGCAGCTAAAAATAAAAAACAGTTAATGGAAACACCACTGGCCCAACGGTACCGGTAGTTCCAGGTTGAACGGGGAATCAGGATAACCAGGAATAGCATTACCAGGAAAAAACCCGAAAGGATAACATCCGGCCTGGAGTGGGATGGCAGCACAAGGGTGACGGTGATCCCGGCCAGGAATGGAAATACCAACCGAAGCAAAGGATAGGGACGCCACGGGTTCATCGGATACCACTTTTAGTTCTGTCTGCTTAATCGGGATAGAAGCTAAAAAGTAATACGGCCCTCATTCACAAAATTCTTTTAACCAGGTTTTTGATTTCTCCGATCCAAGTTGTAAAGCCTGATTCCAATCATCGCAAGCCCCCTCCCTGTCGCCCAGGTAATTCCTGGCAACACCTCTGTTTGCCAATGCATCCGGGTCGCCGGGCTGGTTGGCCAAAATCAGTGAATACTGATCGGCAGCCTCCTGGTAACGTTTCAGATAAAGATTTGCAAGCGCCAGGTTTTTACGGGTGTTATCATCTTCCGGCCGGATCGCTAACGACAGTGTAAAATCGTTGATGGCATCATCAAAGGCGCCCGAAGCAGCCTTGGCAGCCCCCCGGCTGGAGTAATACTCAAATTGCGTAGTATCAAGCCTGATGGCATCATTAAAATCCTGAACAGCTCCTGAAAAATCATCCAGGTTAAAACGGCTGAGCCCACGGTTATAAAATGCTTCGGCGAAATCGGGCTTAAATTGTAACGCACGGGTAAAATCGTTGATGGCTTCCCGGTAATTGCCCATATCGAACCTAGCCAAGCCCCGGTTGTGATATGCTTCCGGGAAATCGGCTTTAAGCGCGATGGCCTTTGAATAATCCTGAACAGCCCCGTCATAATCCTTCAGATAATCCCTGGCGAGGCCCCGGTTGTAATACGGTTCCGGATAGGAAGGACGCATCTGTATTACCCGGGAAAAATCGGCTATTGCCCCGGTATAATCCTCCATCTCGCTACGTACAACACCGCGGTTATAAAAAGGTTCTGCCTCACTTGAATCAATCCGGATCGCACTGTTAAAATCAACCAGCGCTGCATCGAAATCGGAAAGCCTGGCTTTGATAATCCCCGAATCGATTAAAACCTTCTGTTGCGTCTGCTGCGAAAAACAAGGTGCAACGCTGATCAGAAAGAAAATGAAAATACCAAGATATTTAACGATCTGTTTAGCCGTTCGGGAAGAGGCGCCCCCTCCTCCTAACTTCCGCTTCAGATCGGCATACCCCGAGATGATCTCTGTTCGGGCGCTGCCATCGCGAAGAATGTTTTGCAAAGCCTCCCTCATTCGGCCGGTTGTCATATCTTTCTGGATCAGTTCAGTAACCAGCGGTTTATCTGCTATTAAATTCACCAGGGAGATGTATTTGACATGCACCAGGCGCCGCGCAATCAGATACGACAAATAATTTCCTTTATAACAAACGATTTGAGGAACACCCATCAGGGCGGTCTCCAAAGTAGCAGTCCCGGAACCAACCATGGCTGCCCGCGAATACCTGAGCAGGCTGTAGGTTTGTTGACCGATGATTTGAACGTCCGAGTCCCGGATTATTTCCTGGTACAAAGCTGTGGGAACGGAAGGAGCAGCAGCAATAACAAACTGATATTCAGGAAAATAATCACGAACAGTGACCATTCCTTTGAGAATTTTCCGTATCTCCATGTTACGGCTTCCCGGCAATAATGCAATGATGGGTCGTTCATCGAGGTTGTTGGATGAAAGAAATTGAGGGAGCGGAACAATATCCATCTGCTCATGGATGACATCAAGCAACGGGTGGCCGACATAGTCAACCGGATAGTGATGGGTTAAATAAAAATCTTTCTCAAAAGGAAGGATAACAAACATTTTATTTACCCACAGTTTTATTTTTTTTACCCGCGACGGCCGCCAGGCCCATAGTTGCGGTGAGATGTAATAGCATACCCGGATCCCCTTCCGGGATGCAAACCGGGCCATCCGCAGGTTAAAACCCGGATAATCGACAAGCACCAGGAGATCGGGTTTGAATTGAAGAAGGTCACCTTCACAAAACCGAAAATTCCTGAGGATCTCCGGCAGATGGATAATTACCTCCAGAAACCCCATGAAAGCAAGATCGCGGTAATGTTTGACCAGTTCACCTCCCTGTTGCTGCATAAGATCACCTCCCCAGAAACGAAAAATGGCATCCGGATCTTCAACCTTGATCTCTGTCATCAGATTGGAGGCATGCAGGTCGCCCGAAGCTTCACCGGCAATGATGTAATAGCGCACTAAAACAAGCTTTTTATGTAGGTTATGGCGTGGTTGGCCGTAAGGTCGAACTGGACCGGAACGATCGAGATATAGTTGTTCTCCAGCGCCCATTGATCGGTATCCTGACCATTTCCAACCCTGACAAAAACGCCTTTCATCCAATAATACTTTTGCCCGTTGGGGTCTTCACGTTCATCAAAATCCTCCTGCCAGGTTCCCTCCGACTGCCGGCAGACCTTGATTCCTTTGATTTTATCCGCAGGGATATCGGGAATGTTGACATTCAGACAGGTTCCGGCTGGTAACCCATGTTCAATGACTTTTGCAGCGATGGTACGGATAAAGGGTCCGGAGGGGACAAAATCGGCCTTCAAACTGTAGTTGCAAAGCGAGAAGCCCACCGAAGGGACCCCGGCTAATGCCCCTTCCAGAACTGCTGCCATCGTTCCCGAATAAACGATATTGATGGAGGCGTTGGTACCATGATTGATCCCGGAGAAAAGAAAATCGGGACGGCGTCGCATCACTACTTTAAAGGCCAGTTTTACACAATCGGCCGGAGTCCCGGTACAGGTGTACTCTTCATAATCCTTTTCCCTGTGAATCAATTCCAACCGAAGCGGATGGGCTATGGTAACTGCATGGGCAGTCCCTGATTGCGGGCGGTCGGGAGCGACCGTGACAACTCTTCCAAATGGCCTGATGGTTTCAATCAGGGCGCGAATTCCGGGCGCTTTGATGCTGTCATCGTTGGTTACCAGAATTAATGGTTTTTCTGTCATAGATAAAAGATATAATTTTCAAAATTAGGAAGAAATCCTGTAGCTTTGGGGATTCTTTATTTAAAAACCATCATGTACCGACCGATCCTCATTGTTATTTCCTTGTTCCCTTTGTTCCTGTTTTCCCAGAACCTGATCCCCAATCCCGGTTTTGAACAGCACAGGGGATGCCCGGAACAACCCGGTCAGATCAGCCTTGCCAGCCATTGGTTCAGCCCAAGCATTGCCACGCCGGATTATTTCAACAACTGTAGCCCGGGCCTTGATTATGGAACCGAATTCAACAAAAAGGGCGGTCAGGTTGCACATTCCGGCAATGCATATGCAGGACTTCAGTTCTATAATCTGAATACAAACGAATTTTTCGAATACATGGAAACCATCCTCGATTCGACCCTGATTGCCGGTCAGCTTTACTGCCTTCAGGGTTTCGTAAGCCTGGGCGAAAGTTCTTACGCATTTAACGAAATCGGGGCTGTCCTTTCGGTAAACGAATTGAAATTCCAACAGTCTCACAAGATGCAACTCCCTTATATACCAATGACTTGTCAGAAGTATCTCGACAATCAGGAAGATTGGATGTACATCTCCGGGATTTACAAAGCCAAAGGGAAAGAGCGGTTTTTAACCCTTGGCAATTTTACCGCCGGCGATAACTTCTGGAACATGCAAACCCGATCGTTAACCGATTCGCTGTTCAAGTCAAGTTATTATTTTATCGATGACCTCGCCCTCTTTGCCATCAGCGATTCATCGGAATGTAGCTGCAATAAATAAAATTGTGGTTTAATCAGAATTTCAACAGCTCTTCGTAAAGCTCTTTCACCGGTAAGCCCATTACATTGAAAAAGGAACCCTCTATTTTTCGGATACCAATGTATCCGATCCATTCCTGAACGCCATAACCACCGGCTTTATCAAATGGTTTAAAATTATCTATATAATAATCAATCTCTTCCTGGCTCAGGGTTTTGAATAAAACCGTTGAAAGTACATGAAAAACCTTCATCCGGGCCTTCGATTTCAAACATACTGCCGTTATCACATCGTGTTCACGACCGGATAGTTTTCGCAACATTTGTGTGGCTTCTGTGTAATTCCGGGGTTTCCCGAGAATCTCACCCCCAATTGAAACGATGGTATCAGCCGTTATAACAATCGCGTCCTTATCCAACCGTGAATTATCAAATGTATTGGCTTTCAGCTCAGCTAAAAAAACAGCAATCGCTGCCGGCGTTAAACCATCGGGATAGCTCTCCCTGACATGGGTTGAACAAATCTCGAAATCGATGCCAAGTTCTTTCAGTAAATATTGGCGCCTTGGCGACTGGGAAGCCAGAATTATCCGCCGGCCGTTTAATCGGTTGTTGATCATAATCCATCAATTAGAAATGAAAATAATTTCCAGCGAAAGAATACCGGCAACCATGATCAGTTTGGATAACATGCTGAGGTTGGCGTAATCGTTTTTATCTTTGGCCCGAAAGACTTTAAATAAAAGATAGAGAGCGGGCAATTGTATGGCAATCATCAGATACCAGAACAGCAATCCCATTTCCATTCGCGAAAGAATTACCTGCCCGTAAGCCAATAACAATATCGTGAAAACAACAAGGGTTGCAACAACCCAGGCCGAGACTTTCATTCCAGCTACGACTGGGAGTGTAAGACAATCATTGGTGGCATCCCCCCCGCAATCCTCCATGTCTTTAATTATTTCCCGAAACAGCGAGACAAGAAAAGCGAACAGCGCATAGGCTAAAAATATTTTCGTAACCCATCGGAAGTCCGGAATTGCAGTGACAAAAAAATCGGGGGACATCCGAATCCAGAAAAATTCAAACAACCAAACAATCAGAATTACGAACGCGGAGAGAGCCGATACAATGAGGTTCCCCCAGATCAATACCCGTTTGTATTTGGCCGAATATATCCAAAGCAACCCTGAGATAAAAGGAAACAGGAAAGCAAAACTCAAGATACGGATGCGATACGCAAGGTAAAAACCGATTACAATAGCAATAACATTGAGGATCATATGGAGTTTGATTGTCCCGCGTGGTGTGATGATCCGGTTTACAACCACTTTATCGGGGCGGTTGATCCGGTCGATCTTGATGTCGAAATAATCGTTGATTGCATATCCGCCTGCGGCAATCAGTAGGGTTGCCAGGACAAGCAGGGAAAAGTCGGTGAACGGACTCATAACGCCGTTTGCTCCGGAATAGATATATGGCGCCAGGATACAATAACGCAACAAATACTGGGTCAAAATAATGATCCCAAGGTTTGGTACCCGGATCAACCGGAGCGCTGCTTTCAGTTTTTCCGCAGGGGTGAGGGTAACTCCATGCATATGATTATAATTTAAATGCTATGCTACCAATGGTATGCGTCATCATTCATCCACATGCCCTGAACTTTGAGTACCTGTTCGATCACATCGCGCACACAACCTTTGCCTCCCTTAAAATGTGAAATATATTTGGCCACCGACTTGATCTCTTCAGCAGCATCAGCCGGACAGGTCGGTAACCCGGCCTCAAGCATCACTTCATAATCGGGGATATCGTCGCCCATAAATAAAACCTGGGATGGCTGCACCTTGTTATCATTCAGATATTCAAGAAAAACAGTGCGTTTTTTTTCAATTCCGAAAAATACATCCGAAATCTGAAGCGATTTCATCCTTGCGGCCATTGATTCTGATTTTGCCCCAGAGATAACCGCCACTTTATATCCCTTCTTTCGGGCTAACTGAAGCGCGTAACCATCCTTCACATTGGAGATCCGGTAGGCCTCGCCGTCACCTGCCATCATGATACTGCCGTCTGTTAACACCCCGTCGTAATCAAAAACAAAGGTATTGATGTTTTTCAGAAGCTCTTTATAGTTTCCCATGTTGATTTTTGTATTGTATAATGTTAGCGCTGATCAGGTTATAGATTTCAAGATAGTCGGGATTATGTTCCAGCAACGCCCGGTGCTGGTCAAGAATGTTCATGTCTTCACGGATGGCAGGTCCGGTCAGATATGGGAATAAACGGTCGTACCGGGCATTCTTCGATACCTGCCCGATCAAGGGTTTAACCAAATCGAACGGAATATCTTTATCCCGGAGCAAATCGGCAGCGATGATATACATAAAATGGGAAAAATTGCCTGCATAAACAGCAGCCATATGCAACCATTTCCGTTTTTCGCTGTTCAGTATACAGACGGTATCTGTAAGCTTCCGTGCCAGGTCATCCAGAAGGTACTGATCGCTTACAAGGTGCGATTCAACACAAACGGGAACATGATGAAATGATCGCTTTGTCCTTGCCGAAAAAGTCTGAAGCGGGTAAAAAACACCATACCTCGAAGAAACCGGCTCCAGGATATGCATGTCCAGCGATCCTGAAGTATGGACTACCAACTTGCCCCGGAAACGGATCTTTGAAACCATTTCCGGTAAAACAGAGTCGGAAAGGGCGAAAATATAGAGATCGGCATCAGGGGTAATATGATCCAGACAGGAGATGTATTCCGCCCCGGTTTTTGCTGCAAGTTTGTTCCCTTTCCATGCAGTACGGTTATATACCTGAACAACTGTCAGATTCTGTTGGACCAGGGCCAATGCCAAATGGGATGCAAGGTTTCCGGCCCCTAAAAATACAACCGAACGGATTTCACGTGTTGACACAAGTAAAAATTTCTCTAAAAGTACAAAAAAGATATTCATTTGTACCTTTTTTCGACATTGAAGAAAAGCTGTCAGCTCAACAACAATGATGGCCCATCAGGTTTAAGCCTGAGCGGTAGGAATGGGCAGGTTAAAGGTTATTTCGCCTCCGTGATCTTTAATCTCCCCATGCATGGCTTCATATTTTGTAACATTGTCTTTCAACGCTTTATACAAACGTTTGGCATGCTGGGGGGTAAGGATGATGCGGGCTTTAACCTTTGATTTCGGGACGCCAGGCATCATTTTTACAAAGTCAACAATAAATTCAGTCGGAAAATGTGTTATGATTGCCAGATTGGAATAAATTCCCTCGCCTACCTCTTCTGAAATTTCGATGTTGATCTGATTGACCGGATTTTTCTTTTCTTGCATGGTGTATATATATTATTATTCTTCCTTGGAAGCAAGAAGCATCTCATAATCCTCTTTACTACCTACGATCAGGTTTTCATATTCGCGTAAACCAGTTCCGGCAGGAATAAGGTGCCCTACAATTACATTTTCCTTAAGTCCCTGAAGATCATCCTGCTTTGCATTGATGGCTGCCTGGGTAAGTACTTTTGTGGTCTCCTGGAATGAGGCCGCCGAAATCCAGCTCTTGGTTTGCAGTGAAGCCCTGGTAATTCCCTGAAGTACCTGGAAAGCGGTAGCCGGTTTTGCATCCCGGGCAACGACCAAAGTTTTATCTTTCCGTTTCAGCATCGAAATCTCATCCCGTAGTTTGCGGGCGCTGATGATCTGGCCGGCCTTCATGGTAGATGAGTCGCCCGGGTCTTCAACAACTTTTTTTCCGTATATCCAGTCGTTTTCATCCTGGAAGTCAATTTTATTGATCAATTCGCCATCTAAAAACCGGGAATCGCCCGGATCTTCAACTTCCACCTTGCGCATCATCTGCCTGACGATGGTTTCAAAATGTTTATCGTTGATTTTCACCCCCTGTAACCGGTAAACTTCCTGAATTTCGTTAACGATATATTCCTGTACCTTCATGGGGCCTTTAATGGCCAATATGTCGCTGGGGGTCAAAGCCCCGTCGGAGAGGGCAGTACCCGCTTTAACATAATCGTTTTCCTGAGCAAGGATTTGCTTGGTAGTAGGGACAAGATACCGTTTATCTTCACCTGTTTTGGAGGTGATGATCACCTCCCGGTTCCCCCGTTTGAGCTTTTTTGCAAAAGAAACCACACCATCGATTTCCGATACGACGGCAGGGTCTGACGGGTTACGCGCTTCAAACAACTCGGTCACCCGTGGGAGTCCTCCCGTGATGTCGCCGGCTTTTCCGATGGCACGTGGGATTTTCACCAGGATTTCACCGGCCTTGATCTTCGTGTTATCCTCAATGTTGATATGGGAGCCAACAGGAATATCATAGATTTTAATGATTTCACCCGATGCGGAAAGAATATTGATTGCCGGATTTTTCGCTTTCTGCCTCGATTCGATTACAACCTTTTCGTGATAGCCCGTCTGTTCATCAGATTCAATGCGGAAAGTCACATTTTCTATGATGTTTTCGAAGTTCACCTTTCCGGTGACTTCCGAGAGAATAACCGCATTATAGGGATCCCAATCGCTGATCAAATCCCCTTTTTTTACCTCATCATCATGGTGGAAATACAACCTTGCACCATAAGGGATATGTGCTGAAGTCAGCGCAATCCGTGTGTTTTTATCCACAATGCGCATTTCAGCAGAACGGCCGATCACGATATCGTATTTTTCGCCGGTCTCACCGCTGTATGATACCGACCGAAGCTCGTCGATCTCAAGAATTCCTGCATATTTTGCCTCAATGCGTGAAGCGCTGGCGATATTTACGCCAGCCACACCGCCCACGTGGAATGTACGAAGGGTAAGCTGTGTGCCGGGTTCTCCGATGGACTGTGCAGCAATAACACCCACGGCTTCCCCTTTCTGGACCATACTTCCGGTGGCCAGGTTCCGACCATAACATTTGGCGCAAACCCCTTTTTTCGATTCGCAGGTGAGTACCGAACGGATTTCGACTCCCTCCAGGGGCGATTCGTCAATGATATGGGCTATTTCTTCTGTAATTTCATTGCCGGCGGCAACAATCAACTCGCCGGTCTGAGGATGATGAATATCGTGCAGCGAAACACGTCCTAAAATCCGGTCGTAAAGAGATTCAACCACCTCTTCTGCTTTTTTTAAAGCTGTAATGGTCAGTCCCCGCAATGTTCCGCAATCCTCTTCCGAAATAATAACATCCTGCGACACGTCAACCAACCGACGGGTCAGATACCCAGCATCGGCTGTTTTCAGGGCGGTATCGGCCAAACCCTTACGGGCGCCGTGGGTTGAGATAAAGTATTCAAGTACCGAGAGCCCTTCCTTAAAATTCGAAAGGATCGGGTTTTCGATGATTTCTCCTCCGGAAGCTCCGGATTTTTGAGGTTTCGCCATCAAACCACGCATACCGCTGAGCTGCCTGATCTGCTCTTTTGAACCACGGGCGCCTGAATCAAGCATCATGTAAACCGGGTTGAATCCCTGTTTGTCCTTGGTAAGCTGATTCATCAACGAAACCGTAAGTTGTGAATTGGCATGGGTCCAAATGTCAATAATCTGATTGTACCTTTCATTGTTGGTAATGAAACCCATGTTGTAGTTGTTTACAACATCATCCACTTCAGCCGATGCATCGGAAACCAGTTTCCCTTTGATCGCCGGAACAATAACATCATCAAGGTTAAAGGATAAACCTCCCCTGAAAGCCATCCGGAACCCAAGGTCTTTAATGTCGTCAAGAAATTTAGCGGTCTTGGCCGTTCCTGTCTTTTTCAGGATCTGCCCAATGATATCCCGCAATGATTTTTTTGTCAGTAATTGGTTGATATATCCATATTCTTCAGGTACTACCTGATTAAAAAGGACACGGCCTACCGTAGTTTCAATGATCCTGGTAATGGGTTCCCCATTTTCAACGAAAGTATGCCTGACTTTGATCATGGCATGAATATCGGCTTTCTGTTCATTATAAGCAATGATTACCTCTTCCGGTGAATAGAAGATCATCCCTTCGCCTTTTACAATATATTCGGGTTCACTCTTTCGGGCTTTGGTCATATAATACAACCCAAGGACCATGTCCTGTGAAGGAACGGTGATGGGAGCCCCATTGGCCGGGTTCAGAATGTTGTGGGAAGCAAGCATCAGAAGCTGTGCCTCAAGGATTGCAGCATTTCCGAGCGGTACGTGTACTGCCATCTGGTCGCCATCGAAGTCGGCATTGAAAGCAGTACATACCAGGGGATGAAGCTGAATTGCTTTCCCTTCGATCAGTTTTGGCTGAAAAGCCTGGATGCCAAGGCGGTGAAGGGTGGGGGCCCGGTTAAGCATGACTGGGTGTCCTTTTAAAATATTTTCAAGGATATCCCAAACAACGGGGTCTTTCCTGTCGACAATTTTTTTAGCCGATTTCACGGTTTTAACAATTCCCCGTTCCAACATCTTACGGATAATGAACGGTTTAAAAAGTTCAGAGGCCATATCTTTTGGCAATCCGCACTCACTTAGTTTAAGTTCGGGGCCAACAACGATAACCGAACGGCCGGAATAATCAACACGTTTCCCTAATAAATTCTGACGAAAACGGCCCTGTTTTCCTTTCAGGCTGTCGGAAAGTGATTTCAGAGCCCGGTTCGATTCGGTTTTTACTGCACTGGCTTTGCGTGAGTTGTCAAACAAAGAATCGACGGCCTCCTGCAACATACGTTTTTCATTCCTGAGAATGACATCGGGCGCTTTAATTTCAATCAACCTTTTCAAACGGTTGTTCCTGATGATAACGCGGCGATACAGGTCGTTCAGGTCGGAGGTGGCAAACCGGCCTCCATCCAGGGGCACCAAAGGCCTTAATTCGGGAGGGATAACAGGAACTACTTTAACGATCATCCATTCGGGACGATTTTCAAGACGTTTCTGGGCATCGCGGAACGACTCAAATACCTGAAGCCGTTTCAACGCTTCCGCTTTCCGCTGTTGTGATGTTTCGGTATTGGCTTTAACCCTTAAATCATAGGATTCCTTATCCAGGTCAAGTCGCGACAAGAGTTCTGCCAATGCCTCTGCCCCCATTTTTGCGACAAATTTATTGGGATCTGAATCATCCAGATATTGGTTTTCCTGTGGCAGTTTTTCAATGATATCAAAATACTCCTCTTCCGAGAGGAAGTCAAGATAGTTGATACCATCGGCCTGTTTTACACCCGGGTTGATCACCACATATTTTTCATAGTAGATGATCGATTCCAGTTTCTTGGTTGGCAACCCGAGCAACGACCCGATTTTGTTGGGCAGGGAACGGAAAAACCAGATATGGGCAACAGGGACTACAAGCTGTATATGACCCACCCTTTCGCGCCGCACTTTTTTCTCTGTCACCTCAACGCCACAACGGTCGCAAACGATTCCTTTATAACGGATACGTTTATATTTGCCACAATGGCACTCCCAGTCCTTTACCGGACCAAAGATACGTTCGCAGAATAACCCGTCACGCTCAGGTTTATAGGTCCTGTAATTGATGGTTTCCGGCTTTAAAACTTCACCACTGGATATCTCCAGGATTTTTTCCGGAGAGGCAAGGCTGATGGTGATCCTTGAAAAGCTGCTGTTGACCTGACCCTCTTTTCTGTATGCCATATTGATTTTTTTGTCAGTTGAGAAACGAAAAACAAAAAATTCACATTTATAAAAACAGGCAATTTTGCCCGTATTTTAATCAAATGTGAGGCTCAATCCCAATCCGCGTAATTCGTGGATCAGAACGTTGAACGATTCCGGAATTCCCGGCACCGGCATGTTTTCACCTTTAACAATGGTTTCATAGGCTTTAGCACGGCCAATGACATCGTCGGATTTAACCGTCTGGATTTCCAGGAGGATGTTGGCTGCACCAAAAGCTTCAAGCGCCCAGACTTCCATTTCGCCAAAACGCTGGCCTCCGAATTGCGCTTTCCCACCCAATGGTTGTTGTGTAATAAGCGAATAAGGGCCAATGGAACGGGCATGCATCTTGTCGTCAACCATATGATGCAGTTTCATCATATAGATATACCCAACGGTGGTGGGTTGGTCAAAACGCACTCCCGACAATCCGTCGTACAGATAAACTTTGCCATTTCGCGGTAGTCCTGCTTTTTCAAGATAACCGTTGATCTGGTCAATGGTTGCGCCATCGAAAATGGGTGTTGTAAATTGCAAACCCAATTTCTTTCCGGCCCAGCCAAGGATGGTTTCATAGATTTGACCCAGGTTCATACGCGAGGGTACACCCAGGGGGTTCAGCACCACATCCACCGGCGTTCCGTCGGCCAGAAATGGCATGTCTTCCTCCCGTTGAATACGGGCAACAATGCCTTTGTTACCATGCCTGCCAGCCATTTTATCCCCGACTTTCAGTTTGCGCTTTTTAGCAATATAAACCTTTGCCATCTGGATGATCCCGGCAGGAAGATCATCACCGACAACCGCAACAAACTTTTTCCGGTTATGAACACCCATGATCTCTTTATACTTGATGATAAAGTTGTTGATCAGGATCTTAATCAGGTCGTTCTTATCCTTATCCGTCGTCCATTTATTCGGGTTGACATTCAGATAATCGATATCATTCAGGTTTTTAGGGGTAAATTTGGCCCCTTTGGCAATAATTTCCTGTTTAAAGTTATTAAAAACACCCTGAGAAACTTTCCCATTGACCAGAATAGTAAGTTTTTCGATAAGCCGGGTTTTCACCTTGGCCACATCTTTCTGATATTCGTCGTCCAGTTTTTTCAGGTCATATTTTTCCTTTGTTTTCGCTTTACGGTCTTTGATAATCCGCGAAAACAATTTCTTTTCAATAACCACACCCTTCATGGAGGGGGGCGCTTTCAGGGAAGCATCCTTTACATCGCCGGCTTTATCGCCAAAAATGGCCCGCAGTAACTTTTCTTCCGGGGTCGGGTCGCTTTCGCCTTTGGGGGTAATTTTTCCGATAAGGATATCGCCTTCGTTAACCTCGGCGCCAATCCTGATCAAGCCGTTCTCATCCAAATCTTTGGTGGCTTCAGCGCTGACATTCGGTATATCGTTGGTAAGTTCTTCAATCCCGCGTTTGGTATCGCGCACTTCGAGTGTGAATTCTTCAATATGGATGGAGGTGAAAATATCCTCTTTGACTACTTTTTCGGAGATGACGATGGCATCTTCAAAATTGTAACCTTTCCAGGGCATAAAGGCAACCATCAGATTGCGTCCCAGCGCCAGGGAACCATCTTTTGTAGCATATCCTTCACAAAGTACCTGCCCCTGGGCAACTTTATCGCCTTTTCTGACGATGGGGCGGAGGTTCACACAGGTATTCTGGTTGGTACGTGAAAATTTTGTCAGAAAATACCGCTTGGTATCCTCTTCAAAACTGACCAGACGCTCTTTCTCGTCCCGTTCATACCGGATCACAATTTCATTGGCGTCGACATATTCGACAACGCCAGGGCCTTCGGCATTGATCAGGACGCGGGAGTCGCGTGCAACCATATCTTCAATGCCAGTACCGACCAAAGCAACTTCCGGGTTTAAGAGCGGAACTGCCTGACGCATCATGTTGGAACCCATGAGGGCACGGTTTGCATCATCATGTTCAAGAAAGGGGATTAATGATGCGGCAATGGATGCAATCTGATTGGGCGCAATGTCGATAAGGTCGACTTTGGTTTTATGAATAATGGGGTAATCGGCCAGATAACGAACTTTAACTTTTTCTTCATCAAAGTTACCGTCCACATCCATGGGTGTCGTAGCCTGAGCAATGATTTTATGTTCCTCTTCTTCGGCTGTCAGGTAAGTGGGTAAATCAGCAAGGTTCACATTACCATCAATAACCTTATGATACGGCGTTTCGATGAACCCGAGTTTATCAATCTTGGCATAAACGCACAGAGAAGAAATCAACCCGATATTGGGGCCTTCGGGTGTTTCGATGGTACAGAGCCGGCCATAGTGGGTATAGTGAACGTCGCGAACTTCAAAACCAGCACGTTCGCGTGACAAACCGCCGGGACCCAAGGCAGAAATCCTGCGTTTATGGGTAAGTTCCGACAACGGGTTGGTCTGATCCATAAATTGCGATAACTGGTTGGTCCCGAAAAAGGTATTGATAACGGAAGACAATGTTTTGGCATTGATCAGATCCATGGGAGTAAAAACCTCATTATCACGTACATTCATCCGTTCACGGATAGTCCGTGCCATTCGCGACAATCCTACGCCAAATTGGTTGTAGAGCTGTTCCCCGACGGTACGTACGCGGCGGTTGCTAAGGTGGTCAATATCATCTACTTCCGCTTTGGCATTAACCAGTTCGATCAGGTATTTGATAATCGATATGATATCTTCCCGTGTCAGGACCTTGGTTTCCATGGGGATGGTAAGTTCCAGTTTGCGGTTGATGCGGTAGCGTCCCACATCACCCAGGTCATATCTTTTATCGGAGAAAAATAATTTTTCAATAATTCCCCGGGCCGTCTCTTCATCCGGTGGTTCAGCATTGCGAAGCTGGCGGTAGATAAATTCGACCGCTTCCTTTTCCGAGTTTGCCGGATCTTTTTGTAATGTATTGAAGATGATGGAATAATCGGTTGCCTGGGCCTCTTCTCTGTGGATCAGGATGGCCTTGATCCCGGCATCTACGATTTGATCAATATGATCGTTTTCGAGAATTGTTTCGCGTTCAATGATAACTTCGGTACGTTCGATGGAGACCACTTCGCCGGTATCCTCATCCACAAAATCTTCTATCCATGAGCGGACGACGCGGGCGGCAAGCCTTGATCCCACGACCCGTTTGAGGGATGCTTTACTGACTTTGATTTCCTGGGCAAGGCCAAAAATTTCGAGGATGTCTTTATCTGTTTCAAATCCGATGGCGCGCAGTAAAGTGGTGACCGGTAATTTCTTTTTACGGTCGATATAGGCATACATGACATTGTTAATGTCGGTCGTAAATTCAATCCAGGAACCTTTGAAAGGGATAATCCGGGCTGAATAGAGCTGAGCGCCATTGGCATGATAGCTGGTACTGAAGAAAACCCCGGGGGAGCGGTGGAGCTGTGATACAACAACCCGTTCAGCGCCGTTGATAACAAAGGTTCCGCGGGGTGTCATATACGGGATCATACCGAGGTAAACATCCTGGATAATGGTTTCAAAATCCTCGTGTTCCGGATCGGTACAATAAAGCTTCAATTTTGCTTTGAGCGGCACACTATAAGTGAGTCCGCGTTCTATACATTCCTCGATGGAGTATCGGGGAGGGTCGATGAAATAATCCAGAAATTCGAGCACAAAGTTGTTCCGTGCATCGGATATCGGAAAATTCTCGGAAAAAACCTTGTATAACCCTTCATTGACCCTGTTTTCCGGATTGGTTTCCAACTGGAAAAAATCCTGGAATGATTTTACTTGTATGTCAAGAAAATCGGGATACTCAGCTTTTATCTTTGTAGATCCAAAGCGAATTCTTTCGGTTTTTTTTGAAGCCAAGGTTGATATTTTTTATCCCGTGTTAACGGGCGGGTTTGAAATTAATTTTAACAAATAATTCATAGACCTCTTCAGAAAAGAAGAGATCTATGATTTTATTCAGGTATATAAGATACTTCTGTCTTACTTAATTTCAACCTCTGCACCTGCCTCCTTTAATTGTGCGAATAAAGCATTGGCTTCGTCTTTTGAAACACCTTCTTTAATGGCTTTAGGGGCAGCATCTACTAATTCCTTTGCTTCTTTCAAGCCAAGGCTGGTCAGTTCTTTAACCAATTTAACAACGGCTAATTTTGCCTGACCTGCTGATTTAAGGATTACGTCAAACGTACTTTTTTCTTCAACAACGGGGGCGGCGGCAGCGGGCCCGGCGGCAACTGCGACTGCAGCGGCAGCGGGTTCGATACCATATTCATCCTTAAGGATCTTTGCTAATTCGTTAACCTCTTTAACTGTCAAATTAACTAATTGTTCTGCAAAAGCTTTTAAATCTGCCATTTTTGTAACTTTTTATGATTGTTAATAATTGTTTTTACTTTTTTCTTTGGTACCATTGGATACATGGTCCTGAATTCCTGATTATTCGGATTTTTCTGATAAAGTTTTTACGATTCCTGAAAGTTTGTTGCCACCCGACTGTAAAGCCGAAATTACGTTTTTCGCGGGTGATTGCAGGAGACCGATCAGATCGCCGATCAATTCAAGTCTTGATTTTAACTGAACGAGGGCATCCAGTTGATCATCGCCAAGATAAATGGTTTCTTCCACATAGGCTCCCTTGAGGATTGGTTTGGGTGAGGTACGGCGGAATTCCTTGATAAGTTTGGCCGGATCGTTGGCGATTTCAGCAAACATGATGGAAGTATCCCCATGAAGGATCGGGAAAAATTCATTAAATTCTTTACCGCTCCGTTCCATTGCCTTTCTCAACAAGGTATTCTTAACCACCTTTAACTGAACATTCCTTTTAAAGCATGTCCTTCTAAGGCGACTAGTAGCGTCAGCGTTGAGCGCTGAAGTATCGGTCAGGTAGAAAGTATTGGCAGCTTTAAGTTGTTCCGCCAGGGAGTCAATGAATTGGTCTTTTTCTAATTTTTTCATGATAAATTTCTATCAGATTTCTGTAATTAAGCCGTTACCGATTTAGGGTCAATCTGTATGCTTGGGCTCATGGTACCTGACATATAAATACTTTTCACATAGGTACCTTTTGCTGAAGCAGGTTTCAGTTTCACGATGGTGCTGATAAGTTCTTTGGCATTTTCCACAATTTTCACAGGTTCGAATGATACTTTTGCAACCGATGCATGGATAATTCCGAATTTATCAACTTTAAAATCGATTTTTCCGGCTTTTACTTCTTTGACGGCCTTTCCAACATCCATGGTAACAGTCCCGGTTTTGGGGTTTGGCATCAATCCGCGGGGACCGAGGATTTTTCCAAGAGAGCCAACCTTGGCCATAACACTGGGCATGGTAATGATGACATCGACATCTGTCCAGCCACCTTTGATTTTTTCAATAAATTCGTCCAACCCAACAAAATCAGCTCCGGCCTGTTTTGCTTCGTCCTCCTTATCGGGGGTACAAAGAACCAGTACCCGGATGGTTTTTCCGGTACCGTGAGGAAGCGTCACAATACCTCTGACCATCTGGTTGGCTTTCCGGGGGTCGACCCCCAGGCGAACATCAATGTCAACGGATGAATCAAACTTGGTATTGGCAATCTGTTTAACAATACCAGCTGCATCCGCCAACGAATAAACGGCATTCTTATCGAATTTCGACAAGGCAACCTTCCTCTTTTTTGTCAGCTTTATCATCTTTTTTTTGTTTGTTTTTAGTTCCGGAATTTGGAACTGCAATTATTTAACTATGAGGTGAATAGTATACTTCAAGCTGGGAAAATCAGCGTTTAAAGGGAGCTTCCCCGGTAACCGTAATTCCCATACTGCGTGCGGTCCCAGCAACCATTTTAATGGCCGATTCCAGGGTAAATGCATTCAGGTCGGGCATTTTATCTTCTGCGATTTTCTGCACCTGGTCCCAGGTTACAGAGGCGATTTTATTACGGTTGGGTTCAGGGGAACCTTTTTGTGCTTTGGAAACCTCGAGAAGCTGAACAGCCACTGGTGGTGTTTTCACAACAAAGTCAAACGATTTGTCCCGGTACACCGTGATAATAACAGGAATAAGTTTTCCTGCCTTGTCCTGGGTACGGGCATTAAATTGTTTGCAAAACTCCATAATATTCACACCTTTTGCACCCAATGCCGGGCCTACCGGGGGTGAAGGATTGGCAGCTCCGCCTTTGATCTGCAATTTGATAATCCCACTTACTTCTTTTGCCATATTCTATATTGATATTAATTTTGGAAATGGGGGTTGCCCCGTATTGTGGGACAAAGTACAACCTTGTCCCACCAATCATTTCTACTCTTTTTGAACCTGCATAAAACTTAATTCAAGGGGTGTTTTCCGGCCAAAAATTTTGACCATAACCTTGAGTTTTTTCTTTTCATCGTTGATCTCTTCAATAACGCCGCTAAAACTGTTGAACGGTCCATCGATCACGGTAACCGTTTCTCCAACAATAAAAGGAATGTTAACCTCTTCCCCTTGTTCCGATAATTCATCAAATTTGCCAAGGATCCGTTTAACTTCCGATGGACGAAGGGGATGTGCCTCCCCTTTGGCGCCTAAAAAACCGAGAACCCCGGGAATATTCCGGATAATATGAGGAACTTCCCCAACCAAAGTGGCCTCAATTAAAACATACCCGGGAAAGTAGTTTCGTTCTTTACTTACTTTTTTCCCATTCCGGATCAGGTATACTTTTTCGGTTGGGATAAGCACTTGTGAGATGTAATCCTGGAGGTTTTGGTTAACAATTTCGCTTTCGAGATATTGCTTCACCTTTTTCTCATTGCCTGATATGGCTCTCACCACATACCATTTTTTGGATTCTTCACTCATGCTCAAATGAGATTGATTCTAGATTATACACTCTGTCACCCGATCAGCCGGGATGTATGTTTGCGTTAGAAAAGTTTATAGAATTGGACTAAAATATTACGAAAAACTTCGTCCATTGCAAAAACAACAAGTGCAATAATGAGTGATGCCACGGAAACCACGATGGCGCTGCCTTGTAATTCCTGCCATGTGGGCCAGGATACTTTATGCATCAGTTCATCGTAACTTTCCTGCATGTAGTTGACAACCTTATTCTTTGCCATTTTATTTACTGTTTTGCACGGGTGGTAGGAATCGAACCCACAGCCTACGGTTTTGGAGACCGCCACTCTACCAGTTGAGCTACACCCGTGTGTAATTAAACTTTA
>DYSO01000168.1 GCA_020718225.1 Draconibacterium orientale
TTATAATCTTGATTAAATCATTTTTTTTCGCACTATCTCTGATATTATGACAAAGTTTCCTTGCCACTTTCCAAATCTCCAAATCTCCAAATCCTCAACCCCATCAATCTTCATATAACCATATTATAACTGTAAATTCCTCATTCCTCATTCCTCATTCCTCATTGTTACTTCCACCCCTCACCCCCTTTTCCCAAACCACCAACGTCCTCGGATACCCCTTCAGGTAACTCTTTTCCTCCGACTCTTTCAGTACCAAGCAATGGATCTCTCTTTTGATCAGTATTTCGGCTTTTTTCAGACAAGTTTCAAGAAAGTTTTGGTTGATATTGTTCCCAACGATCACCATATCCAGGATCTTTGTATCGAGACCCATGGCCAGATCGCCCACCAGGTAAGCGCGGGTGACGTTTCCAAGTTTGTCTACCACCTGTTCCACCAGCCGGTCAAGACCCAGATGTTTACGCAGGATGCTGTTAATGTCGTGGTAAAGAGGATGCTGTTCGTTTGCAGTGAACACCTTTTTATTCCCCTCCATCATGCTGGTCAGGAGTCCTGCTTCTTCGAACCGGTTCAGTTCAATGCGAATGGCATTGGTTGATTCCCCGAACTCCTCTTCAAGGCCACGGAGATAGCTTCTGCTGCCCGAATTCAGAAAGAAACGCAGGAGGAGCTTTAGCCGGGTTTTGTTGGAGATGATGGTGTCTAACACAATTAGGAATGAGGAATTAGGAATGAGGAATTGGGAATGAGGGATATTACTTTTTCAGTTTTTTCCGATTAAGGGGAAATCAGCGCTATGAAAACGAATAATGTCATTTTGGAAAAATCTTTTTTATTATCTGTGCGTATTGTGAAGTTATCTCAATATCTTCAGAAAAGGAAGAATGAATTTGTGATCTCAAAACAGGTTTTACGATCAGGAGCATCCACTGGTGCAAATTTGGAGGAGGCTCAGGGCGCCAGTTCCGCGAAGGATTTTTTGGCAAAGATGAATATTGTATATAAGGAGACTCGCGAAACACAATATTGGTTAAAGCTTCTTCGCGACAGTGCAATCCTCAATCAAATAGAAACCGGATCAATACTAAAAGATGTTGATGAATTGCTACGGATTTGCGGTTCAATCATTAAATCCCTAAAAACCAAGCAAAAAAACCCCTAATTCCTCAATTCCTCAATTCCTAATTCCTCATTCCTAATTCCTAATTCCTCATGGCTTCGCCCTTTCAGTCACACGAACAGACTTACCGGAAGTAGGATATGACCCCCTAAAAAAAAGAGTAACAAAAGTACTCAATATTTTTATGCAAAGTCAAGAAATCTGATTAATTCTTTATTAAATTTTTTGTTAGGGATAAAACATGACAAGAATGATACGCGTAAAACCTGTCCACCTGTCCAACCTGTCCAACCTGTATTCACCTCATTTCCTCAATCAGCATGGGTGAAATGGTAAGGGCGAGTGCCTGGTCGAGATGTTCGATGCGGATGATGACGCGGTTTCTGCCGGCGATGCGGATCAGTTCGCCTTCGATTCCGGTCAAAGGTCCGGCAGTGACACGTACCCGGGTTCCCGGTTTGAAGGAGTCGGTAACACAGTCGACGGTTACGTCAGTGCCTGTAATAACGCGGAGCATGTCAATTTGCCGGTCGGGGATGGTGGCAGGTTTTCCCGAGAACCATACATATCTCACGGCCCCGGGGGTATTCAGTACGTCGTAGTGCTGCCTGGGTTCAATTTTTACGAAACAATAGGAGCGTATCAGGGGAAGTTCGACCATTTTCTTTCGGTCGCTCCATTGCCTGACTACCTTTTGAAGAGGCACATAGGCTTCGATGCCAATTTCCAGCAAACGCTCCATGAGCGCTTTTTCCTGTCTGCTTTTGGTATAAACCGCGTACCAGTATTTTTGTTGCTGCATTTTTTGGGATTATAGAGCAAAGATAGGAAAAGTTGGACAGGTTGGACAGGTTGGACAGGAGAGTTCCCCCTTCTCCCTTGGGAGAATGGGGTTAGGGGGATGAGGTACCCTGGGACAGGTTGGACAGGTTGGACAGTTTATTCATCATCATATCGGCACATTTTAATAAAATGGGGGATTGAAATTTTTTTTAAAAAATCAATTACTTTTTGGTTGTGAAGTGGATTAAGGAGAAAAAAATATTATGGGAACATACAAACAACTGGAAGCCTGGAAAAATTCCATGAAACTAACCCTTGTTGTCTATCAACAGACCAATGGTTTTCCAAAGCATGAACAATATGGATTGGTCAGTCAGATCCGGAGGGCTGCGGTATCCGTTCCGGCTAATATCAGCGAAGGGGCTGCACGTTTAAACCCAAGGGAGTTTCAGCATTTCCTTCGGATTTCTTTTGGAAGTCTGGCAGAACTTGAAAGCTTATTGTTATTGGCAAACAAACTTGGTTATCTGAAAAAAGAAAACCACGACGTTTTGCGGCAAATGATCATCCTCATCACCGCCCAGTTATCCGGACTCATGCGGGTTATCCAGAATAAAATCTCCACAAACTCCAACCAGGATAAACCTAGTTAACCAGGTTAACTAGGTTTACCTGGTTTTACCTGGTCTAACCTGGTTAACTTGTCAAACCTGTCCAACCTGTCCACCTGTCCACCTGTCCAACCTGTCAAATTTGTTATTTAACTATTAAAAGATTATCTTTGCATCTTTTGTAAAAAATAACCCGATGAGTTTACGATCGAAAACCACTGAATTGAAGCGTCGCATGCAGGAAGCATTTCAGGGTGGCGGTGAACAGGCCCTTGAAAAGCAGAAAGCATCTGGCAAGATGACGGCTCGAGAGCGGATTCTTGCTCTTCTGGATCCCAATTCCTTTCATGAATATGACTTGTTTGTGAAACATGCGGGACAGGATTTCGACATGGACAAGAAATATCTTCCCGGCGATGGTGTAATTACCGGTACCGGATCGATCAGCGCCTGGCCGGTTTGTATTTTTGCACAGGATTTTACCGTTGCCGGTGGTTCGTTGGGGTACATGCATGCCAAAAAGATCGCTAAGATCATGGACCATGCAATGAAGATGAAGGTGCCTCTGATCGGGATCAACGATTCGGGCGGGGCGCGGATTCAGGAGGGGGTTAATTCCCTGGCTGGTTATGGCGAGATTTTCTATCGCAATACCCAGGCTTCCGGCGTTATTCCTCAGATTTCGGTGATTTTAGGGCCCTGTGCCGGCGGTGCGGTCTATTCCCCGGCGCTGACCGATTTTGTTTTTGTTGTGGATAAGATTTCTAAGATGTTTATTACCGGCCCTGAAGTGATCAAGACGGTTTTGGGGGAGGAAATTTCCATGGAAGATCTTGGCGGGGCGCGGGTTCATTCGGAGATTACCGGGAATGCCCATTTTTTTGCCGAGAGTGAACAGGAGTGTTTCGATCAGATCAAACGGCTGGTGAGTTATATTCCGTGGAACAATGAAAAGAAAGCGGAAGTATTCGCAAAGAAAGCGCCCAAGTCAAGGCAATATAAGCTCGACAGTATTTTTCCGACCAATCCCATGCAGCCGTACGACGTTCGCGATGTGATCCGTGCCTTGGCTGACGACAGCGATTTTTTTGAAGTCCATGAGTTATGGGCAGCCAATATCGTGGTGGGTTTTGGCCGTCTCGACGGACAAACCATCGGTTTCGTTGCCAATCAGCCGATGGTGTTGGCCGGTGTTCTCGATTGCGATTCGAGTGATAAGGCCGCGCGGTTTATCCGGTATTGTGATGCTTTTAATATTCCATTGGTGACTCTCGTTGACCTGCCGGGATATCTGCCAGGGGTGGACCAGGAGCATGCCGGGGTTATCCGTCACGGGGCAAAAGTATTGTATGCTTACAGTGAAGCCACTGTACCCAAGTTGACGGTCATCCTGCGGAAGGCTTACGGCGGAGGGTATATTGCCATGTGCTCGAACCATCTGCGGGCCGATTTTGTGTTTGCCTGGCCCACAGCCGAAATTGCCGTAATGGGGCCGGAAGGCGCCGCAAACATCATCTTCCGGAGTGAGATCAAAGCAAGCGACAATCCTGAAGAAACCCGCAAACGCCTCATTGAAGAATACCGGCAGAAATTTGCCAATCCATACGTGGCTGCAGCTTATGGCTATGTGGATGCGGTTATTGAACCCAATGAAACCCGAAACTACCTGATCCACTCCCTGACACTGGCATTGGGCAAGCAGGAGATTCCGCCCAAAAAGAAACACGGCCTCCCTCCCTTTTAAACAATACCCTTCCCTTCACCCCGATATTAGGCAATGTGAGGGTTATTAGTAAACAAAAAAAAATATGGACGACAATATACAATTCATTGATTTCCCATATGAGGAGGTGACTTTCAGGACCACCCTGACAAAGAAATTTGCAAACCGCAAACCTTACCTTCCGCCAAATCCATCCAAAGTATACGCGTTTATACCCGGTACCATCTTAAAGGTCCATGTGAAAGACGGCCACAAGGTGAAGAAAGGAGATAAACTGCTGGTACTTCAGGCAATGAAAATGGACAACCTGATCGTTGCCCATCGCAATGGTACTGTGAAAAAGGTCTATGTGAAACAAGGTGAAACAGTCCCCAAACGCCATCTCCTAATCGAATTAAAATAACAGGAACCCATACCACCTGTCCACCGGTCTGACCTGCTTTTTTTTTCTTTATTGCAACTTTTTTCCCTGTTCCTTGTCTTTGTTATGAAAAAAATAGCATGAAAAGGAAAAAAGTCGATACCGGCCGGCTGGCGCTTGAGATTCAGGAAAAATGTCCCTTTGTTTTATTTGCCGTGCTGACAGGTTTTGATCCGGAAAACCAGCTCCCGGTTGAGAAAAATCTTGAAATTTCAATTTGTCTGGATCCGGGGACCCTATTCATTGTCGGGCTGGAAAAGGTATTGCCGGTGGTAGTGCATGCGGTACCTGGTTTTTTCTGTGAAATAATCATCATAAACCAGATTGATATTGATTCCCGTTTCAAGGCTGCCTGTGGACATCCGTTTTTCATCCGTGCCGGGAATGAAACCCTTTACAAACAGTTTGTTTCGCGTGCCGTATTCGATTACCGTGTAAAATGTGCCGGGATCCGGGTCAGGGAATTGCGGGGGCTCCGGGGGGGGAGTGTTCGCTGAAGCGGATTTCATTCAGGGTTTTTTCTATCATTCCCAAAATATCGTCCCTGCCGTAGCGTGTTTCGGATGAAGTCGGAATGATGATGGGAAGTTCAGACCAATATTCTGAAAGGATTTTTTTATAGGATTTCAGCCGGGCTGGTATTTCTTGTTTTGACAGTTTATCGGTTTTCGTAAAGATGGCGACAAAAGGGATATCGCGATCGCCTAACCAGTTCATGAATTCAATATCGATTTTTTGTGGTTCCAGCCTCGAATCGATCAGTACAAAGGTTACAGCCAGGGTTTCCCGCTTTTCGAGGTAGGTCCGGATGGTCCCTTCAAATTTTTCGCGTTGTTCCTTTGAAATTTTCGCGAAGCCATAACCCGGTAAATCGACTAAAAACCAGGAACCCTGGACGCTCCTGCCTCCCTGCTGTGAGGGGGCCGGGGTACCTGAAAAAGGCATATCCGGGGTATTTAGTACATTCCCGGTGGATTGTACTAAAAAGTGGTTGATAAGACGGGTTTTTCCCGGGGTACCTGAAATTTTAGCTAGCCCTTTCCGGTTGGCGAGCATGTTGATGAGTGATGATTTTCCCACGTTGCTGCGTCCGATGAAGGCAAATTCCGGCAGCTCCATTCGCGGGCATTCACGCAACGAAGGACTGCTGCATAAGAATTCAATCGATTTTATTTCCATGGCTTTTTTTGTTTTTCATCTCCATCTCATACACTTTTTCCTTAACCCATTCAGCCCATTGGGCATCGGTTTTTGATTTGTCGAAAACCGTATACGGGATGATATCCCCAACCGCACAAGTGATGGTTTTTCCCAATTGCTGAACCATTTCATCCACCAGGTAAAGCATTTCGATGTTGGTTTTGATACCAAGCCGTTTCCTCCAGTTGGAGAGATTGTAAAACCAGTCGGAATTACGGCCGTTGATATATACCGGAATGATGTCGCGGCGATACTTCCGGGCTTTTTTGATGAAGGTGTTTTTCCATTCGAGGTCACGGATTACCGATGATTTTCTCGATACCAGTCCGGCAGGGAAATAGAGCACCATTTTTTCGGAAGCGAATGTTTCGTCGATCAGCCGTGCATTTTCCGTATTTCTTCCATGTTTGTTGATGGGGATGAACAGCGGCCGGAGTCCGGGTACGTTCATCAGCAGGTCGTTGACCGGGAAGACAATATCCTGCCTGATTTGTCCCAGCGCGTGCATAAGGGCCATGCCGTCGAGACCACCCAGCGGGTGGTTGGCAGCAACAATAAATCGTCCGGTTGGC
>DYSO01000033.1 GCA_020718225.1 Draconibacterium orientale
TACTAGTAACTCTGAGCATTGTCGCATTTTTTACTCTGAAAAAAACATTAACCGCCGTCTTCCCTTCCAATACCAACTCATGTGAAACATGTTCCGTAAAAAAACCTTTCCCGATCAATAACCCGAGGGTTCTGTTCCGGCTGAGGTCGTTCAGTGCAGTTAAGGCAAAATCACCATAACCGCAATAGTTAAAAAGGGTCTCTTCCCGGCCTCCAAAATAACGCAAAACCTGCCTCATTTCACGGAAAGCCTTGGTTAATACCAAAAACCTGAGATTGGGGGAATTGAATTGCGCATCAACAATCCCCATAACTACGGCATAGATGTTTTTCAGGATGCTGAGAACTTCTACCCCTTGACAATCAGAAGAATAATCAAAATAAACATTGCTCCCCTGAAATAACCCGGGAATCCGGCCAGCCGGATGCGGGACAGGCTTGTCACCATGAGGCGTGATGCCGGGAGAGAGGGAGCCCGGCAGGTAACTTTCGTAAGCCAGGGTTAACCCGGTGGGCGACTGGTCGATGAGTTCCCTTGCAAATCCCGGCCCTTTCAGCGTACATACCGGATTTGGAAATGATTCACGGAGGCACTGGTAAACAGTTTTATATTCTGCCCCAAACCCTTTTGCCAGGTTAACAAAAAGGATATCCGAAGGGATATACTTCCTGATTTTTTCCAGATAATCCATCAAAACAACCGATGGTATGGCCAGAAACAAAATGTCTGCATTTTCCAATAACCGGTCGTCCGTAGTAGCTGTCAAACGAGGATGAAGATGAAAGGTGGGAAAATACTTTGAATTTATATGTTGTGAATTAATTTCATCCACAATCCGGGTTTCAATCGAATGCACCATCACATGGGTATCATTGTTCCCGGCCAGAATATTTCCCAGCGCAGTACCAATGGCCCCTGCACCAATAAATACGATCCGTGGTTGGCGATTTTCCATAGGTTTAATTTTTATTTACAGGGAAAATAATTCTAAAACAGGCTCCATCATCATGAGTGATTTTTAATGTTGCATCCACTTGTTGTACAAGAATTTGAATGATCTGAGACCCCATGGATTGAGAGGCCAGGGTTGAGAAACCGGAAGGTAACCCAATACCATTATCCCGGATTGTCAAATTCCATGAACCGGGAGTTTCAGGTTTTAATGAGATCGAAATAACACCGGCACGATTTTGCGGGAAAGCATATTTAAAAGCATTGGTCATCAGTTCATTTACAATAAGTCCCAGGGGAAGAACAGTTTCTATATTCACAATACAAGGATCAATATCGGTGTGGATCGTGATTTTGTCATTTTTAAATGCTGAAGAGACAATCAGTGTGAGGTGTTGCAGGTAATCGCTCAGTGGAACAAAATGGATGTCCTGGTCCAAATACAGTTGTTCATGCACCAGCGACATGGTTTTCACGCGGAGTTGCAAATCCGCAAAGGAACTGCTCAAAACGGGATCGGAGGTTAAAGCGCGTTGCATTTCCATCAGACTGATCAGGATGGAAAAATTATTTTTTACACGGTTGTGGATTTCGTTCAGGAGGAATCCTTTTTGACGCTCATTGTCAAAAAGGATTTCTTCATGCATGTGACGTTCTGAAATATCCCGGATAACAGATATGGCTTCTTTCATTACCCCTGTCTCTTTATTATAGATCGGGTTAACATTGCTTTCAGCCCAAAATGTCGTACCATCTTTCCGAAGGGCTTTGAATGTGTAACGGGTCGGTTTTTTTATCCTGGCCATCTTCGAAATTTCCTCATTAACCATGGCTTGACAGGATGGTTCGATCAAATCAAGAGGCTTTTTACAAAGCATCTCATGAGGTTCATAACCAAATAGTTTCAAACAGGAAGGACTTACATAAATCCGGTTCCAGTTACTGTCGAGCAACGAAATAACATCCACCATGTTATCTGCCAGGATCCGGTAACGAGCTTCGCTTTGACGCATAAATTCTTCGGATTTGACTTTCTCATTGATTTGATCCTGAAGTTTTTGAGTGAGCATCTTAAGCGATTTTTGTCTCCCCTTGATCCCCCGTGTTAAGTTGTTGATAAAAAAAGTAAAAAAGAAAACCACCAAAAACCCGATTTCATAAAGGATAGTCTCCATCCGGCGTTTTTGTGACTGTATCTTTTTTAATGTATTTTCCTGTGTCAGTAAGCTGTTCTGGTATTCCATTTTATTTATCAACCAATTGGAATTCAGGATACTGATTTTGGTTGCATTGTTTTGAGAGACTGCTTTTTGATGATACGATTCATAGGTTTGATAGGCGATGAACGCATTTTTATAATCTTTCTGTGCAAGGTAAAACTCATAAAGTTGTTTGTAACCATATCCAATGATGACCGGATTTGACCTCCGGGAAACTATTTCTGTCCCTTTTTTTAAATAGTACAAGGAAGAATCAAACCGGTTCATTTTTAAGTATACCCGCCCGATGTTGATCATCGACTGCCCGACAAGGTCCATGATGCCCGATTGTTCCCGGATGCTCAACGAAATCTGGTCATAAGTCCGCGCTGTTTGAAAATCACCCTTGAGCATATAGGAATGTGCAATTCGGGTATACAAACTGCCGACATCAGCAATAAAGTCCTGTTGTGTAAACGATTTAAGCGCAAGGTTAAAATAATATATCGACTGGCCATATTCACCCAGTCTCTGGCTGATATCGCCTAACAATCGATAACTCCTCCCCAGGTTTTCCTGGTTGTTATTCTCCATTGAAATACTCTTTGCAAGGAATCCATAATCCCTGGCCCGGTTGTAATCCTCCGTGTGGAGAAAGTATTTTCCTTTTTCCAGATAAACAAGGGTAATATCTTCCGGATCCTTTGTCATTTGGGCAATTTTGTCGGCAAGATTGATATGTTCCAAAGATCTAAGGGTATCCTCTATGAGTAAAAAAACGCTGGAAATGCGACAGTGAGTCGAGACGTATCCGGGATAATAATCGTTCTTCATGTGCTTTTCCAGTTTGGAAAAGAGAAATTCGAGGGATTTATACAAATTTCCGGTGGAAGAATGATAGGATGAAATTCCACCGGTTGCCATCAGTTCACCCCTGAGGTAATGGATTGCCAGGGATCGTTTAAGGGCTTCCTCGGATAGGGCCAGATTTGTATCAATCCGGAAAGCATTATGAAAATTGACGAGCTGCATCAGTGAATCGATGTATTTCACCTCCTTCTTATAAGCTGAGGAATCGGTCTTTTCGGTTGCAGAAACCACCTGCAAGCAGGAAATAGATCCGGTAATAAAAAAAATCAGGAATGGGACAATTTTTGGGTTTATGTGCATATCTGCCATAAAAATATCTGCAAAATTAGAAAATTACAAACAGCAGATATTTCTGGGGTTATATTCTTACTTTTGTCATCATTTTTTTAACGCGAACCCGGGAGGTCAAATTCTAATAAATGGAAATTAAAAACAGGAAAGTATTGGTTACAGGGGCGGGTGGATTCATCGGAAGCCACCTCGTTGAAGCCCTGCTGGAATTGAATTGTAAAGTAACGGCTTTTGTTCATTACAATTCGTTTAACCGTTGGGGGTGGCTTGATGGTCTCTCTGACAAAGTGTTGGAACGGATTGCCGTTTTTACCGGTGATATCCGCGATCCGAATGGGGTTCTAGAAGCCATGAAGGGAAACGAAATTGTTTTTCATCTCGCAGCGCTCATTGGTATTCCATACAGTTACCATTCACCCGATGTGTATGTGGATACCAATGTTAAAGGGACCCTCAATGTACTTCAGGCGGCACGGCAGTTGGGCATCAGCAAAATCATCCATACCTCAACGTCCGAAGTTTATGGGACGGCACAGTTTGTCCCCATCACCGAATCTCACCCGGTCAATCCTCAATCGCCCTATGCGGCAACCAAGGCCGGCGCTGATTTTCTGGCGCTGACTTTTTACCGGTCGTTTGGAATACCAGTTACCGTTGTGAGGCCATTCAATACTTATGGACCCAGGCAATCGGCAAGGGCAATTATCCCGACCATCATCACACAGGTATTAGCCGGGAAAAAAGTATTGGATCTGGGTTCACTGACACCGACCCGTGACCTGAATTTTGTGAAGGATACGGCACAGGGTTTTATAAAAGCAGCACTGAGTGATAACGCACCGGGTGAAGTTGTCAATCTGGGAAGTAATTATGAAATCAGTATTGGCGACCTGGTCCAAAAAATTGCCGGTTTACTTGGCTCCAAAATAACCGTTAACAGTAAAACAGAACGGATCCGTCCGGAAAAAAGCGAAGTTGAAAGGCTCTGGGCCGACAATGCGAAAGCAAAAGAGCTTTTTGACTGGAGTCCCCGGTATTTATTGGATCAGGGACTGGAGGAGACCATTGCCTGGTTTAGAAATCCGGCGAATATGGCTTTTTACAAATACAATATTTATAATATATAACCATTTCTTCTCCTTTTCCGCAAGGATTGAGGATTGGACAAAGGGGGGCCGCATGAAAGCAGTTATTCTTGCCGGGGGCAAGGGAACCCGGTTAAAACCATACACTTCGGTGATACCGAAACCGCTGGTCCCGGTTGGCGAAAAAGCCATCCTTGAAATCCTGGCCGGCCGGTTAAAAAAATCGGGAGTGGACGAGGTTTTTATTTGTCTTAACCACTTTGCCGAAATCATCAAGGCTTTTTTTGGCGATGGTTCGAAATTCGGAATCCGGATCCATTATTCCATCGAAGAAAAACCATTGGGGACGGTTGCACCCATTAAACTGATTTCCGGGTTGCCCGAGGATTTTCTGGTTATGAATGGCGACCTTTTGACCGATATGGATTTTCAGGCGCTCTTTGATCATCATATACAACACAATGCCAAACTTACCGTTTCAACCTTTCAACGCAGGACAAAAATTGATTTCGGCGTCATCGATGTGGATCCGGTCAACCTATATGCTACCGGCTTCCACGAAAAACCAGAATATACATTTAATGTCAGTATGGGGGTTTATGCCATGAACCGTTCTGTACTGAAATTCATCCCTGATCACCAGCCATTTGGCTTTGATGACCTTATGCTGGCCTTACTGGAGCAGCGGGAAGAAGTGAAAATTTTCCCTTATTCCGGCTATTGGCTCGATATCGGCCGCCCCGATGATTATGAAAAAGCCAATGAAGATATCGATCTGCTGACACGGATCTTATGACTAAAATCCTGGTTACCGGCTCTTCGGGATTTATTGGCCGCGTACTGACCAACCGGCTGACCGAAAAAGGATTTGAAACAATCGGATTTGATCTTCCATCCAATGATATAACACAGGAAGGTTCTTTGGATTTTCTGACAGAAATATCCCACGTTTTTCATCTGGCAGGTAAAACTTTTGTCCCCCAAAGTTGGAAAAATCCTCCTGGTTTTTATCAGGTCAACCTGATGGGAACGGTCCATGTTCTGGAATTTTGCCGGAAAAACCAGATTCCGCTAACCTATGTTTCCTCGTATCTTTATGGGGAACCGGAATATCTCCCGGTCGATGAAAACCATCCTGTTAAATCATACAATCCGTACAGCCACAGTAAAGTTTTAGCCGACAACACCTGTCAGTTTTATGCCCGGCAATTTGGCCTCCCTGTGACCATCTTCCGGCCTTTTAATGCTTATGGCCCCGGCCAGTCGCCGTTGTTTATTATCCCTGAGATCATTTCCCGGGTCCTCAATTCTAAAGAGCCTGTTTTGGAAGTAATGGACATCCGCCCCCGGCGCGACTATATTTACATCGACGACCTGGTGGACGCGCTCCTGCTTTCGGTAAACACGGCCGGCGGTATTTATAACCTTGGAAGTGGTTATTCCAAAAGTGTCGGGGAGATTGCTGAACTGGTCATGAATTATACTGGAATCCATAAGCCTGTCCGGGCAAAAGGAAACGACCGCCCCAATGAGATTTTTAACCTTTATGCCGGAATTCAGAAAGCAAAACGGGAGCTTGGCTGGTCCCCCGTAATATCTTTTGAAACCGGACTGAAAAGGTGTATCGATGCCATGATTTTCTGATCTCTCCGGGCCATGAAAAAAATTTTGTATATAAAGCACGCTGACTCTTCTTTTATCCTTTCAGATCAACACATTCTGGAACAACAGTACCGGGTTGTCCCATTTCTCTTCACCGGAAAAAAAACAGGATGGCATTTTGCAACTCAGATGATCCGGCTATCTCTGTTTATCATTGCTCATGCGCATCGCTCACGAGCTCTGGTTACCTGGTTTGGCGATTATCATTCGGCGTTGATGACACTGATGGGGAAAATCCTTGGGAAAAAAGTGATAATCTTTGCCGGAGGCCAGGAGGCCATTTGCTATCCGGAATTGCAAAAAGGGGTATATTATAAAAAGTGGAGGGGCCGATTCGTGCGGTTTGCCCTGAAAAATGCCACCCTCATCATTCCGAATCATACCTCCCTGATATATCATCAGAATTTTTATTATACACCCGACGGGAAAAAGGATGGGATTTCCTTCTATATACCGGGTATTCATACACCCATGGTCGTTGTTCCCAATGGTATTGATGTCGATAAATATTATCGCGACACTGCCATTCCGAAAAATCCGGCCGGTGTTCTCACCGTCGGGACCATGAGCAGCAATGTTGATTTTCTGAATAAGGGGTTTGACCTTTTTGCAGAGATGGCACGCAGGAATGCAGATCTGCACTTTACCCTTATAGGAATAAAAAAACAATTTATGCCCTGGATTGAGGAAAATTATCACATAACATCCATTCCAAACCTTGAATTGATCTACTCTCATTGTCCCGACAAAGTCCTGTTTGAGCAATACAACAGGGCAACGGTTTATGTTCAGGCTTCCATAACCGAAGGGATGCCCAATACCCTGAACGAAGCCATGCTTTGTGAATGTATCCCGGTCGGGTCGAATGTGAACGGAATTCCCGATGCCATTGGCGAAACCGGTATTATAGTCGGGAAACGCGATGTTGCTCAACTGGACCAGAGCGTCAGAAAAGCATTTGATTTAAACAGCGGGCCTGCCGCCCGTCAGCATGTACTTAACAATTTTACATTTCTTCGCAGGGAACAAAATCTCTTGAAATTATTCAGCCAATATATTTGATCCATGATTAAAAAGCCCACCAACGAAAAGATGCAGGAAGTTTATTATTCAAACCAAAGGGTTGAGATGACCGGGTTTATTCCTGAAGGATGCCACCGCATCCTCGATGTTGGTTGCAGTGAAGGAAATTTTGGGGCATTACTGAAAAGAAGCCGAGGAGCAGAGGTTTGGGGTGTGGAATTATCAAAAGAAGCAGGGGCCGTTGCTGCCTCCCGGTTGGATAAAGTATTTACCGGCGATTTCTCCGCCATCATTGGACAACTTCCTGCAAATTATTTCGACTGCCTGATATTCAATGATGTATTGGAACATTTTACCAATCCGGATGAAATTCTTGCCCGCTGTGTTTCTTTGTTATCCCCGGGAGGATATGTGGTCAGCTCTATACCCAATGTCAGATATATCGGCAATCTGGTAGAGGTGCTGATCCACCGGGATTGGGAATATAAGTCGGGGGGTATCCTCGACAGGACCCACTATCGGTTTTTTACCCAAAAAAGCATCATCCGAATGTTTTCAGGGGCCGGGTTTGAAGTTCTCCGTTGTACCGGTATCAATCCAACCCGTAGCTTTAAAACATGGTTGCTCGGATGGATTACGGTAGGCCATATGGCCGATGTTAAATTTCTGGAATTCGCAACCGTGGCCAAATTACACTAAAAACATGCCGGTATTTACCATTTTATCAGCCACTTATAACCATCGGGATTTTATCGGACCTTGTATTGCTTCGGTACTCGCACAGACTTTTACCGATTGGGAGATGATCATTCTCGACGACGGCAGTACCGATGGTACGGGTGAAATTGCACGGCAATGGGCTGGCAGGGATGCCCGGATCCATTATGTCAGACAGGAAAACCGTGGCATTTTTTCTTTGGCCATAACCAACAATCAGGGACTTTACTTATCGCGGGGAAGATATATTTCCATCCTTGAGGGCGACGATCTCTGGGAACCCGACAAGCTACAGCGTCAGTTTACCGTTATGGAGGAGAATCCTGAAGTCGTTCTAACCTGGGGACGAGCACGTGCAATCATTGCAGATACTGGTCAAACCCAGGCCATCGCGCCCCGGAAAGAGATCCCCGACAAACCTTTCTGGCCAAACCGCCCTGCCGGTGTCATCCTCAATGCCCTGTATATCGAAAACATGATTCCGGCGGTCACCATAACCGTCCGTAAAACAACCCTTGAGACCATTGGTGGGTTTAAACAACCACCCGGATTTCCTACAACCGATTTTCCGACGCTTACCGATCTGGCGCTGCACGGAGCCTTTTTTTTCGACGACCACATTCTGGGCCAATGGCGGGTTTACAGCCGACAAACAACAAAAATGTTTCCGGTGAAAATGTTGCAGCAACGATGGAAATTTGTTCTGGACCATGCCGCTTCCCTCGACCCGTCCATCCGGGAGAATCTGATCCTTACCACCCGCCAAATCAATCGCCATTTTAAAAAACGGATGATGATTGCCCATGCTATTTCCGGTCGTTACCGTTTAATACGCAAAGAATTCACAGAGGCCAGAAAGGATTATTTAAAGACAATTTTCTATCCGGCTTTGGGAAACCCGGTATGGCGGTTACGTGCAATAATAGGTTACTTTTACAGTTTATTTCATTGGAACGTGGAAGGACTTTCCCGCAAACTCGGTAAGGTTTCATACAAATAATGCATGATCTCCAGGCAATTTTTTAAGTCTTCCATCATCTACTCCCTCGTCGGAGCATTGCCTTATACTACCGGAGTTATCCTGATTCCTTTTTTTACAAGCCGGCTTACCCCGGAACAATTTGGGGTAAATGCCCTCTACCTGACCTTTATGTATTTTGTACAGGTACTCTCCACTTTTGGACTCGATACATACATCGGAATTAACTATTTTGACCATAAGAGCGATAAAAGGCGCCTTCGCGAATTTATTGGTACGGTGCTGATAATACTGATTGTAATCGCAACCATGATGTCCTTTTTGTTGATGCTCAGCGGAAATGCCATATTTCATCTGATCTTCAACGAGTCATCCGCCATGCAGTTTTTTCCCTTCGGGTTGATCACTGTTTTTTCGGCATTATTTAACGGGATATTCAAATCCTATTCCAGCCTTTTAATTAACCAACAACGACCCGAACGATTTTTCTGGTTGAATATTTCAAATTTTGTATTTACCCTGGGGGCCTCTCTGTCCCTTTTATATCTTTTCCCATATACTTTGTATGGCCCAATAATCGGCAGGCTGGTCCCGGCTGTTATCTCTGGACTTTTGTCTCTGTTTTTAATCCTGAAGGAATTTGGGATTGCCTTTCGCCGGAATTTTCTTCATGGCATCTGGACTTTCTGCGTCCCGATGGTTGTATATGCCATCATGGTTTGGATTGTCAATTACATCGACCGCTATATCATTGTTCATTTCATGATAAACCCTGCCTTTGTCGGAGTTTTTGATACAGCTGTGAAACTGACTCTTGGGATCGATCTTTTGCAAATCGGTCTTGCCAACACCATTCACCCCAAGGTTTATAATATCTGGAAAGATGGCAACCTGCATGAAAGCACCCCGGAAGTCAACCGTTATTATAATGGCTTAACCGCAATAACACTTTTGGTGATTCCCATAGTGGTAATTGCCATACCCCTGCTTGTTCCGCTGGTAATTAAAAACCAGATATATTACCAGGGATTTGCATTTCTGATGATACTGACGGTTGGTTTTGCTACCCGGCCATGGTATTATCTTTTTATGGCCCCGCTCTTTTTCTTTAAGAAAACCAAAGCATTGCCTAAAGTGTTTTTGATTTCGGCCACTTTTCAGGTGGTTGCGGGTACCCTCCTGGTGTGGAAATTTGGATTGATGGGGGCGGTTTGGTCTAATTTTCTGGTCAAACCGGTTCAGGCATTATTTCTTTACTTCGAGAGCCGGAAGATATTTCGTTTCCGGATGAACAACTGGAAAATCTTTTATCTCCCACTTATTTTTATCGTGGTTGTTATTATATGTCAGTTTTTTACAAATGAAAAAAACCTGTTGTGGTTTGCCTCCGGACAGCTTGTTTTAAGTGTGGCGCTTGTTTTTTTAACCTATCGCAAAGAATTGGCGATTTTATTTTCACAATTTTTACGGAAATAGCTTTCGGTGAATTTTCATGCTTATTTCCTTATTCCGGCATTTTATTATCACTTTCTTTTTGCATGAAAAATGGAGGCATTCAGCTCAAATCCGATTAAAAGGCTGATGGAATTGATGTAGATCCACACCAGGACGATCATCAACGTCGCCAGAGAGCCGTAAAAAACATTGTATGTTGCGAAATGATCGACATAAAAATTAAAGCCGAGCGTTGTAATTAAAATCAGCAGGGTCGCCAGCATTGATCCGGCTGAAATAAACCGGAAATGTTTCCGGCGGGCAGGGGCAAGGTAATAAACGATCGAAATGGCCATCAGCAGCAACGCAAGGATGGTCAACCACCGCAGGAGCTGCAACAAATAAATAATATAGAAGGTTTCTTCAATTTGATCGGGCAGGATCCATCGTAATAAATCGGTACCGAATGTGATCAATCCAATGGTAATAATCAAAAGTAAGCTGATAATGAACACGATGGCGATTGAAACAAAATACTGTTTGATGTTGGAACGGGTTTCCAGGTCGTGGTATGTATTGTTAAATGCATCGATGAGACTGTTTACCCCGTTGGTAGAAAAATAGAGGGTTAGTACCATGTTGATGATCAACAGACTGCTCCGGGGCCTGGTCACAATGTCGATAATGGTTTCTTTTACAGTTACATACGCTGCTTCTGGTAAAAAATCTTTAATAAGCAGGAGGAGCGAATGCTGGAAATTTTCAATCGGGATAAATGGGATAATGGAAAATAGGAATATCAGGAACGGGAAAATGGCTAAAAACATCGAATAGGATATGGCAGCTGCCCGGGTGGTGATATAGCCCTGGGTCAATCCATGGAAGAAAAAAATGGCGACATCATACAAAGGTATGCCGTCAAATCCGGGGAGCACAATCTTCTTTGAATTCCTGATTACCCATGCAACCGGCCCATGCTCCAGTAGTCTTGTGGCTACCTTCGATTTTAAATCTTTTATCTTCTGACCTGTATCGTTCATTTCGCCTTCAGGCTCATATCGAGGCTCCGTATCTGGTGGGTAAGCGCACCCATAGAGATATAGTCGACGCCGGTGGAGGCAAAATCCTGTACATTATCTTCGGTAATCCCTCCACTGGCTTCGGTTTCGTACCGTCCGTCAATAATCCCGACAGCCTCTTTTAATGCTGCCGGGACGAAATTATCCAGCATAATCCTGTCAATGCCACCATGATCAAGAGCCTGCTGTAATTCGTCGAAATTCCGGACTTCGATCTCTACTTTTAAATGTTGATGAATATGGAATAAATATTCTCGTACGCGATCGATTGCCCTGGCGATCCCCCCGGAATAATCCACATGGTTATCCTTGATCATGATCATGTCGAATAAACCCATTCTGTGGTTGAAACCGCCGCCGGTACGTACTGCATATTTTTCGAGTTCCCTTAACAAGGGGGTGGTTTTCCGTGTATCGAGCAAACGGGTATGAAAACCTTCCAGTTTTTTTACCACACGGTTGGTTGCTGTTGCAATACCGCTCAGCCGTTGCATGAAATTCAGCGCCAGACGTTCCGATTGCAATATCGATCGTGTTTTACCCGTAACGGAAAAGGCAATGTCCCCCTTCTGTACCGGCGTACCATCGGTAAGAAAAATCTCAACGCGCAGCAGCGGATCCATGTGATGAAAAACTTTAACAGCAACGTCAACCCCGCATAAAATACCCTGTTCTTTGATTAGCAGCCTGGCTGAGCCTTGCGAATCCGGAGGAATGGTTGCAAACGAAGTGTGGTCACCTCCGCCAATATCTTCGGCTAACGCTTGTTTAATGATTTCATCCGTGGTCATCAATATGCTAAATTATAAAGTACCGGGAATCCTTAAAGTAAAAATTGATATGGGTGAACCGTACGATGTTTTAATGGTTTTCCTGCATCTGAAACTGCTGTATCAAGTCTTGACCTCCGGTGCTTTTTATCAGAAAATAGAGGCGGTATGACTTCCCTCCTGCTTCCAGGCTGCCAATGGAATAACGGGAACCATCGGAAGAAGAACCCTGATTGTTGATTTTAAAGGCTTTTACAGGGTTTTTTGAAAAAAAATCTTTAAGGATTAGCCCTGCCTGTGCTTTGCTGAAGGTGTCATCGTATCCGGGAATGGTCAGGTCAATCAGGGTATTGAAATATCTGGAAACCTCGGCCGCATCTCCCGCCTGAATGGCCAGGGCAATCTTTTTTTCAGTTTCATCAGGACTGGCAGAAAATCCGGAAATTCCGATCAGAAAAAAAACAAAGAAAACCACGCCCTGTTTTAACAATCGCTCCAATGTCCAACGTCCGGTGTTCAATGTCCGGCCTCCGGGGCCTGGTTTCAAATGTTTGATGAGCAATCTTTCTTGCCCGCTAAAATACGGGGTTGTGTTTGCTGTTTTCATATCCTCTTTTTTACAAAAATACAAAACTTTTATTGAAACATCCGATCTTTGCAGCAAGAAATGAAAATACAACTTATTGTCGTTGGCAAAACAGAAGAAACCTGGCTCAGGTTGGCTGTCCGTGATTACGAGACCCGGATCGGGCATTATATTCCTTTTGAAATGATTGAAATCGCGGCCCTTAAAAATTCGGCTAACTTATCCCAACCGGAACAAAAACTGCGTGAATCTGAAATGGTTTCCCGGCTGCTTCACCCCGGTGATATCCTTGTCCTCTTAGATGAACAGGGAACAGAAATGCGGTCGGTTGAGTTCGCCGGATTTTTAAACAAACAATTTTCATCCGGAGGCAAAACCCTGGTTTTTGTTGTGGGTGGTCCATTCGGATTTGGCAAGGAGATAAAAAAAAAGGCACGGTACGTACTTTCTCTTAGTAAAATGACGTTTTCTCATCAAATGGTCCGGCTTTTTTTTACCGAACAACTATACCGGGCGCTCACCATCCTGCGTGGCGAGTCATATCATCATGAATAAATAAGGTTATTTGTTTTGCTTTAACAATTTTTTAACGGAGCGGTTAACAAATATTAACAACAAGCGATGTTACACAATTTTTCATTTGTATAAATTTGCAACCTCAAAATTTTATAATCATGGTTGAAACCGACATCAAAGAATTAAACGAACGGATCCAGAAAGAAAGCGCTTTTGTGGATTTACTCACTATGGAAATGCATAAGGTGATCATCGGCCAGAAACAAATGATCGAACGGTTGCTGATCGGATTGTTAGCCAACGGACATATTCTTTTAGAAGGGGTCCCGGGATTAGCAAAAACATTGGCAATAAAATCGTTGGCAAACTGTATCGATGCCAAATTCAGCCGTTTGCAATTTACTCCCGACCTGCTCCCTGCCGATTTATTAGGAACCCTGATTTACAGTCAGAAGAAAGAAGAGTTTAAAGTTCGTAAGGGCCCTATTTTTGCCAACTTTATCCTTGCCGACGAAATCAACAGGAGCCCGGCAAAGGTGCAAAGCGCACTTCTCGAGGCCATGCAGGAACGCCAGGTGACCATCGGCGACGAAACTTTTATTCTTCCGGAGCCGTTCCTGGTACTGGCAACCGAAAATCCAATAGAACAGGAGGGGACCTATCCCTTACCGGAGGCACAGGTTGACCGGTTTATGCTAAAGGTGGTCATCGGCTATCCGGATAAAAAAGAGGAAAAAATGATCATTCGTCAAAATATCGGGAACGAATCCTATCATACCAGTGTTATTGTAAAACCGGAAGATATCCTTCGTGCCCGTGCCATTACCAGGGAAGTTTACCTGGATGAAAAAATTGAGAATTACATCACCGATATCGTTTTTGCCAGCCGCTATCCCGCAGAATATAAACTTGCGAAATTTGAAGGACTGATCAGCTATGGAGGTTCGCCCCGTGCCAGCATATACCTGGCCCTGGCATCCAAAGCCTATGCTTTTATTAAACGCCGTGGTTATGTGATCCCCGAAGATATCCGGGCGGTTGCCCACGATGTCCTTCGCCATCGCATCGGACTTACTTATGAAGCGGAAGCAGAAAATATCTCAACAGAAGATATCATCAATGAGATTTTAAACACGGTTGAAGTTCCCTAAAAAAAGAGTGAAATAGCGGGGTGGCGAAAGAACGAAATTGCACCACCCTGTCACCTCACTTCCTTACAGAATATGGAATCCTCAGAGCTATTCAGGAAAGTACGTAAAATCGAAATCAAAACCCGGGGACTGAGCAACCAGATCTTTTCCGGACAGTATCACTCTGTATTTAAAGGCCGGGGGATGGCCTTTTCTGAGGTCCGTGAATACCAGCCTGGCGACGATATCCGGAGTATCGACTGGAATGTCACCGCCCGTTTTAACCACCCTTATGTAAAGGTATTCGATGAAGAACGGGAACTTACCGTCATGCTCCTGATCGATGTGAGCGCATCCAACCAGTTCGGCACCCGCAAAACGCTCAAACAGGAGCTCATTACTGAGATAGCAGCGGTGTTGGCATTCAGTGCGATACAAAATAACGATAAAGTCGGGGTAATCTTTTTTAGTAAAACGGTCGAAAAATTTATTCCTCCCAAAAAAGGAACTTCCCACATCCTCAGGATCATTCGCGAACTGATTGAATTCCGACCCAAAGAACAGGGGACAAACCTTACTGAACCCCTTCGCTTTCTGACAAATGCCATAAAAAAAAGATGTACCGCATTTCTTTTCAGCGATTTTTTTGATAAGGGATTTGAAGATGCTATAAAAATTGCAAATAAAAAGCATGATCTGATCGCAGTCCATGTTTTTGACGAACGTGAATCCGAATTGCCTGATGTTGGCTTAATCCGGACACGGAACGCTGAAACCGGTGAATTGCGCTGGATCGACTCTTCCAACATGAATGTCCGCCGGCAATATAACAATTGGTATTCCGGGCATCTTGCATACCTCAACGACACCTTTCGCCGCAGCGGTATCGATGTCGCCAGGATCAGGACCGATCAGGATTATATTAAACCTTTAATGGGTTTGTTCAAAAAAAGAGGGGCAAGAAGATAAAATCAAGAAATAAAACTCAAAAGTGAAAGATAATTAATGCGTAAATTCTTAGTAATCATTATATTTTATCTCGTCGGGTTATCTGGATTTTCTCAGGAAGTTGAGGTTTTGGCCCGACTGGATACCAATGCCATGCTTATTGGCGACCACGTGGCGATGGTGGTTCGTTATTCCGGTCCGGTAAATTCACAGGTTATCTGGCCTTTTCTTCCCGATACCATCCTCGGGAATATCATTGTAATCGGCCGGGGGAAAATTGATACAACCTATACTTCCGATAAGAAAAAGGTCACCCTGTCACAGGAATTGAATATTACCTGTTACGATTCGGGGTTTTATACCATTCCCGGAATCCCGTTTAATTACAGGAATCTGCCCGACACCACCCGGTTGTCGGCAACCACAGATATGCTCCTGCTGGCTGTTCACACAGTAAAAGTAGATACTACCCAGGCTATTAAACCAATTAAAAATCCGATAAAAATACCCATCACGTTTCGTGAGTTGATTCCTTGGATACTGGCCATCATCGCAGCTATCGCAGTCATTATTGCGGTGGTTTGGTACCTCCGTAAACGGAAGAAAGCAGAACCGGTATTCCGACTCAAACCCCGTGTGAAAATGCTCCCTCACGAACTGGCGCTGCAGGAATTTGAAAAACTCCGGATTAAAAAATTGTGGCAGGAGGGAAAAATTAAAGAATATCATTCCGAATTAACAGAAATTATCAGGAAATATATCGAGAACCAGTTTAATGTCCCTGCCCTGGAACTGACCTCCTCCGAGCTGATCGAAAATTTAAAGAGAGATGCCGGATGCCCGACCGAGGCCATCCATAAACTGGAGGATATCCTGATTAAGGCAGACCTGGCTAAGTTTGCCAAATCAATGCCACTTCCGGCTGAAAATGAAAATTCTCTGAATGAAGGTATTGAATTTGTCTATTTAACAACAAAAACAGAAAATGTTTCGACAGAAAAGAACGCAGGGGATTAGATCCCATACCGTTGTAAATTTTGTTTTAAAATTTTGACTTTTGACTTTTGATATTTGACAATATGTTTCACAGCATCACATTTGCAAATCCTGGTTTTCTTTTTCTTTTGGTACTCATCCCGGCGCTGGCAGCCTGGTATTTTTACCGAAAAAAAAGAAATATGGCCGATTTGCAGGTGAGTACAACCGAGGGATTTGACACATCGGCAAGGTCGTTCCGTCACTATCTTTATGCCGGGCTTTACATTTTCAGGCTTCTGGCCATAACCCTGCTCATCTTGGCTCTTGCCCGTCCACAGACCAGCCTGAGCAGGCAGGATATCAGCGTGGAGGGGATCGACCTTGTCATCGCCCTTGATATCAGCGGATCCATGACCGCCATGGACTTTAAACCCAACCGTTTGGAAGCAGCCAAAGATGTCGCTGTCGAATTTATCTCCGACAGGCCCAATGACCGTATCGGGTTGGTGATATTCAGTGGTGAGAGCTTTACTCAATGTCCGCTCACTACCGACCATGCCGTGTTAAAAAATCTTTTTCGGGATATTCGCAGCGGGATGATTGAAGACGGTACCGCGTTGGGTGACGGACTTGCGACCGCGGTGAACCGCCTTCGCGGAAGCAAAGCCCTCAGCAAAGTCATCATCCTGCTCACCGATGGCGTCAGCAATACCGGCGCCGTAGATCCCCGCAGTGCGGCCGAAATAGCCAAGCTTTACGGAATCCGGATCTATACCATTGGCATTGGGACCATCGGTCAGGCACCCTTCCCGGTACAAACCCCATTCGGAATGCAAACCCAGATGATGGAGGTTAAAATTGATGAACCCCTGATGAAAGAAATCGCACTGATGACCGATGGGACCTATTTCAGGGCTACCAACAATTCGAAACTCAGGGAAATCTATCAGGAAATTGATAAAATGGAGAAATCAAAAATTGATGTTACTGAATTCAGAAAAAGAAAAGAGGAATTTTTACCCCTGGTAATTTTTGCATTTATTTTGTTGAGTCTGGAGATTCTGTTGAGATATCTTTTTTTAAAAAATATACCCTGAGAAATGAAGATTTGATTCACAAATAAATTATTGATTTTTTAATACATTGTTGTTTTTAATTTTCGATATGTGTTTTTGAGTTTTGTTTTTTGATCTTTTCAACATGTTCCGATTTGCCCACATATATTATTTTTACCTTCTGGCCCTGGTGCCGGTATTTACCCTTTTGTTTGTCCTGTTTCTGGTTTGGAAAAGAAAAGCACGTTCTAAATATGGTGAATGGGAGGTGATCAGGCAATTGATGCCGGAGTATTCAGTATTTAAACCCATCCTTAAATTTATTTTTCTGATGCTGGCTCTTCTATCTCTGGTATTTGCACTGGCTGATCCCCAAACCGGTTCCCGTCTCGAAAAAGTCAAACGTAAAGGGATCGACCTGATGATTTGCCTCGATGTCTCCAATTCCATGCTTGCTCAGGATATCAAACCCAACCGGCTGGAACGGGCAAAGCAGGCAATCTCCAGGATGATTGACGATCTTGAAGGAGACCGGATCGGAATTATTGTTTTTGCCGGTAAAGCCTATACCCAGCTTCCAATCACTACCGATTATGCAGCAGCAAAAATGTTTATCGCCACCATCAATACATCTTTGATCCCGGTGCAGGGAACTGCCATCGCCGAAGCCCTGGCCCTGGCTTCTAACAGCTTTGGCGAATCAAAACGAAATAAGGCAATAGTGGTTATAACCGATGGCGAAGACCATCAGGGAAATGTACTTGAACAGGCAGAGGAAATAGCAAAAAAAGGAATAGCCATATATACCATTGGTATGGGTTTGCCTGAAGGAGCGCCAATTCCTCAGTTTAACGGAAATATTCAGGTTGGATATAAAAAAGACCAATCCGGACAAACCATTATGACCAAACTCGACGAAACTTTATTACAACGAATCGCAACCCTTGGGAATGGAATGTATGTTCGTGCTACGACATCAGCAATGGGCCTGAATAAAGTATTTGACGAAATAGGAAAAATTCAGAAAAGCGAAATCGAAGAGAAACAATTCAGCGATTATGAAGACCGGTTTCAATATTTTGTCGCATTGGCATTGCTTATCCTGATTTTAGACTTGTTTGTCTTTGAACGCAAAACAGGATGGCTGAAAAATTTCAGGCCTTTTGAAACCCGCATCCTCATTCTTGTCGGATTGTTCCTTTTCATTGGTACTACATCCCTTGCCCAAAAGGAAAACACCTTGCTTCGACAGGGAAACCGCCAGTTCGAAAAGGGGAACTTCAAAGAGGCAGAAAAGGACTATCGCAAAGCATTGGAAATGAACAAAGAATCTGTTAAAGGCCAATTTAACTTAGGGGCTGCCGTTTATAAAAACAATAGTTTTGAGGAGTCGGCAAAAATATATGGTAATTTAGCCGGTAAAAACAACGATCGTGAAATCCAGTCGAAGATATTTCACAATCTTGGAAATTCATACCTTCAGGCAAAAGAATATGAAAAGAGCATCCCGGCCTTTAAAAATGCCCTGATGAACAATCCCAAAGACCTCGACACAAAATACAACCTGGAATATGCTAAGATGATGTTGAAAAAACAACAGCAACAGCAACAACAAAATAAGGATAACCAGGATAAAAAAGATCAGCAGGACAAACAGGACAAGAACAAAGATCAGGAGAATGATAAAAATCAGGAAAAACAACCCCAGGACCAGAAAAAGATCAGTAAAAAAGATGCTGAACGTATGCTTGAAGCGCTGAAAAACGACGAAAAGAAAACCATGGAAAAAGTAAAAAAGCAACAGGCGAAAGTTCAGGTCTCGGGGGTGGAAAAAGATTGGTAAAGGGAAAGATATTTACGATTTACGATTTACGATATACGATTTACGATTTACGATTTACGATTTACGATATACGATTTACGATATACGATTTTAGATAAATGGGTTCATGTTTTCAAAATATTGCATCGCGCATTTTGCAGATTGGGTTATACCCTCTGCATCCTGCTTTCCGAATCCTTCTGCTTTTCCTTTTACCCGCAATGGTATCTGCCCAGGAAATACAGTTTACTGCCTCGGCCAAACCGGTTGTTGCGGTTGGTGAAACATTTACCCTCTCCTTTGTCCTGAATGCACAGGGCAATGGTTTCCGTGGACCGAACATTCAGGGATTCGACGTGCTGAGCGGGCCAAATACCAGCACTACCTCCAGTATCCGATCCATCAGCGGCCGCACAAGCATGTCCATCACTTATACTTATTCGTATATCATGCAGGCCTCCCGTGAAGGCACCTTCGAAATTCCTGCAGCATCGGTCACCGTCGATCATAAAACGTATACCTCAAATACCCTGACTATAAAAGTCGTAAAAAACCCGAATGGAGGAAATGCACAATCTCCTTCCGGGAACAGGAATCCCGGAACCACCTCCCAGCGTCCATCCGAAGGTGAAATCCCGGGTGCAAATTTAGGGTCCGGCGATGTCTATGTCAAAGCCTTCGCATCCAATTCAAACCCATTGCAGGGCGAAGGTATCGTTGTAACTTATAAAATCTATACAAAAGTACCGATAGCACAGATCAATATCAGTAAATTATCATCCTTTTCCGGATTCTGGTCGCAAAATCTCATGAAGGAAAACGATAAGCTTCAGCAAACAACCCAGGTTATTAATGGAGAACAATACGTGGTAGCCGATATCCGGAAAATTGCTCTTTTCCCGTTGAAAAGCGGCCGGCTCGTGATCGATCCACTCGAACTTGAATGTGTGGCCCAGGTACGTAAACAAACCCGTACCCGAACCGGTGACCCGTTTTTTGACGATTTTTTCAACGACTCTTTTTTCAACAACAACATTGCCAATGTTGAGAAAAACCTGAAATCAAACCCTCTGGTCATCAATGTCAGGCCACTTCCGGAAACCGGGAAGCCAACCGATTTTAATGGCGCCGTCGGAAGCTTTACCTTCCGCTCCGAAATCGATAAAACGCATCTGAAAACCAATGAGGCAGTAACGCTGAAATGTAGCATCAGTGGAAAAGGGAACATTCAGCTGATTGATAAACTGGATATTGTTTTTCCTCCTGATTTCGAAACCTATGATCCCAAGGTAACCAGCGATATCCAAACCACAGCGGCAGGTGTATCTGGCACTCAGACATTTGAATATCTGATGATTCCCCGAAAACCCGGAAAATTTAACATCAACCCGGTAACCTTTACTTACTATGATATCAATAAAAAACAATACCTCTCCATCAGCAGCCCTGCCTATACAATAGATGTGGAAAAAGGGAGTGACGATGGATCCGCAATGGTTACCTATTCGGGGGCCAACAAGGAAGATATTCAATATATCGGTAGCGATATCCGCCATATTCATGATAAAATGTTTCGACTGTATAAACGGGGTTCCCTCTTCTTTAACTCCATCGGATTCTGGATTCTGCTGATTCTCCCCCTGCTGCTTTTTGCAATTCTTGTGTTACTCTGGCGAAAACTGGCAGCCAGACGAAGCGATGTCCAACTGATGAAAAACCTCAAGGCAACGAAAATTGCCCGGAAAAGGCTGGTAAAAGCTGAACAATATCAAAAATCAGGGAACCAGGATGCTTTCTATATCGAAATCTCCCAGGCTTTATGGGGCTATATCAGTGATAAATTCACCATTCCGATGGCCGAGCTAAGCATCGGTTCTGTTCAGGATGCCCTGGAACAAAAAAATGTCAGCGGTCCAATAATCGGGCAGTTTATTGAAACGCTTAACAACAGCGACTTTGCCCGCTTTGCCCCAGGTGAGAAATCATTGAATATGGAAAGGATCTATAACGAAGCCCTTGAAATCATTAGCAAGATAGAGAGGGAACTGCGATGAAGATGACGGAACGGAAAAAATCAATCAATAAAACAATATCTCTGTCAATGGTTCATATGAGACACTTTTTATTTATCATCCTGTTTTCTTTTGTATCATTGGGCCTTATGGCCGAAGTGCAACAGGTTTATATGCTGAAGGCTAACAAAGCTTACTCTGAAGGAGCATTTACTACAGCTGCCGAACTGTACCAAAAAGTGATCGCTTCAGGTTATGAATCGCCCGAATTGTATTACAACCTTGGAAATTCTTATTTTAAACTGAACGAATTTGCCAGCGCCATTCTGTGGTATGAACGTGCCAAAAGAATCGATCCCGGGAATGAAGATATAAATTTCAACCTCAATGTGGCAAATAATAAGATTGCCGATAAAATAGAACCCCTTCCCGAACTATTGCATAAACGTTGGTATTTTGCGATGGTCCGGCTATTTTCTATTGATGCCTGGGCTATTACCGGGATTGTTTTGCTGATCCTCGCACTCAACTGTGGTTCGGTTTACCTGATTTCACGGGTACTCCTCCTTCGTAAAATCGGATTTTGGACAGGTTTTATCATCCTTTTCATTGCACTTATCTCCATCCTGTTTGCCTGGTCGGGCTATACTACCCTGAAATCGACAAACGAAGCGATCGTTTTCACACCCACCATCACTGTAAAAAGTTCCCCCGATGAAAAGAGCACCGACCTCTTTGTTGTTCACGAAGGAACAAAGGTCAGGCTGCTCGATAATATCAGTGGCTGGTACGAAATAAAAATCGCCAACGGAAGCGTTGGATGGCTTCCCGTTTCCGCTTTGGAAAAGATATAAAAGCGGTTTGCATTTTTTTTTTGGAGAATAAAGTTTTTCACTTATATTTGTTCGTTTGAAAACAACTGGTTTTCAGGTTTGCTTATCCATTGATCTCCGGGGATTTAGAAAATACGGAAATAAGAAACACAATAAAAACGAATAATATGAAAAAACGATTTTTACCCTTTGGCTTGATCACCGTTTTATTTTTACTCTGTCTGCTTATCCACGCAACTAATGCGATGGCTGCCCGGCCTGGTAACCCGGATCCCCAAAAAAGCATTGGTTCCGACTGGTTACAAAGTCTGCGGGTCAACCAGAATACCGGGGTCGTTAATCCCCTCGATGTCACAAACGCCCGCCGGCAAACAGAAGCCCTTCGCTATAAAACTTCCGGCGGATTAAACCTGAACTGGCAATCCATGGGGCCGGATAATTTTACAGGTCCGGTCTGGAGTGTAATCTATGATAATACCGACCCTACCTTTTCACGCCTGATTGCAGGAGCTGCCTCAGGCGGTGTTTGGGAATCAATAAATAATGGCCTTACCTGGGAGATCCTTCCGGTTGCCGACAATCAGGTGCTCAAAGTCTCCTCCCTGATTCAAACTTCCTCAGGTACCATTTATGCTGCCACAGGAATCTCGACATGTAAAACCAACCGATTCCAGGGTACCGGCCTGTACCGTTCAGAAAATGGCGGCATATTTTCCCTTGTCCCCGGAACATTTGGTAACCCCGATTGGGAAAACGTCACAAAATTGGCCCTTGATCCCCGGAACAATCGGATTTTCGCAGCAACAACAACAGGATTGTTATACAGCGATGATGGCAATGTTTGGACTAAAATCAAAACCGGATATACCATGGATGTTTGCGTTGGAACAGATGGGACAATCCTTACTGCTGTCAACGATTCCGGCTTTATTGCCCCGGCCGGCGATATAGAGGCTTTCAGAAGCATCCATACCGGATCCGATTCCATACCGGCCGCTAATATTGGATGGATGGTTTTTGCCATCTCCCCATCAAATCCCAATATCCTGTATGCCAGTCTTGCAAAAGCCAACGATGGTAAGTTAAATGGTATCTATGCCTCTATTGACAACGGCGATTCCTGGTACCTGATCATGCCCAACAACACCTTATTTGAACCATTTAACGGCGAAGGTTGCTATGCCATGTCACTGATTGTTCACCCCCAGGATCCTTATCAGATTTATCTTGGGGGCCTCAACATGTGGAAAGGCCGCCGGATACAACCCACCGGTTTCTATAACTGGGAACAGGTGAGTTTTGGAACGGTATCAAACACCTATCCCTTTTATGCCCCATTATACCATCATAGTTATTTCTTCCGTCAGAACGGATATGCACAGATGGCAATGGCTACCGATGGCGGCGTTTCTATTGCTACCCTTGGGGCTGATGAGATTACCTATCAGACTATCAATAAAGATTTGTCAATCAGTCAGTTCAACAGCGTAGCCTACTCATCGCAAAAATATTTTGCTATGGGTGGCGGTGTACGGATCGGTACTCTGGCCCTGGGTTATTTTTACCCGAGGCTCACCAATTATATTTCCGACGGATATCAGGTCTGGCGGTTCGACGCAGCCAATCAACCGGCTAACTATGGGGGTACCGGTGGTACCTGCGAGTGGTCATCCATTGATCCCAACTTTGCAGTTTTCAGCAAGTTTAAAAGCGACTCTGCCGTTCGTCGTCAGGATATGCGCGACCTTACCTATACCAATTCTTTTATGATGGGTATTGATACCGTGGTCTCTGCCCATATCCCTCAGAGAATATGGGAAAGTTATACCTTTACCGCTACCCGCGACAGCGTTAAATTTAATGCCCGTGTGATCCCCATTCCGGCCGATACCACCCTCTGGATCCCAAGCGCCAACGGTGGATTTCTTTTCCCTTATGTAACAACCCAACCCATCCCTCTGGGCGATAGCATCATGATTCCCGATCCCATTGCCAACCGGTACTTCCGCTATGGTTCCAAACTCGCCGTCAGAGGTATATACATGACCAAGGATATGCTGAAACTCAACACCGATCCACTCTATTTTAAACTTTTTGTCGACCCAAGCTATAGCGATCCTTTCATCACGATTTCTGTTTCAGCCGATCTGAATACGCTTTGGGCAGGTTCCCAGAATGGCCGCCTGGTGCGTATTTCCGGATTGATAAACGCACACGATTCTGCTACGGCAAACATTACCAGCTCTCAATGTGTACTTACCAATACCCTCTTTACCGATCTGCCTTTTACAGGCCGTGCCATCACCTCTATTGCCATCAACCCCAATAACAGCAACCAGATAATGATAACACTAGGTAATTATGGCAATGAAGATTATGTTTACCTCACACAAAATGCCAACGATCCTGTCCCCCTCTTTTATTCAGTCCAGGATAACCTGCCCCAAATGCCTGTCTATACCGGAATCATCGAATTGCACGACAACAATACCGCAATCATCGGTACCGACGTGGGAGTGTTCAGCACCCATAACCTGACTTCAGATAACGTTACATGGGTACCCGATATGTTGAACCTCGGCGATGTGGCCATTACTGAAATCCGCCAACAGATCATCCGTGATTATCATGTCGAAAACTGGGGCATGATTTATCTGTCATCCTTTGGCCGTGGTTTATGGATGGAATCTTCATTCTGGAATCCTGTCGGGATCGAACCCGGGCCCGACAAGGTCACTACTTCCGGATCTCTTAAAATCAGCCCCAATCCGGTTAATGATAATATTAACATCACTTTCAACAACGAAGTTGCTGGCAATATAATGGTATATATTTATGATCTATCCGGACGGAATATCCTTACAACTTCTCTGGGAAACCATCAACGCGGCATGGTTTCCGGGACCCTTCAAATCCAAGGACTACCCGCCGGGACCTACATCGTAAAAACCGGTAATTACCACGCCAAAATGGTTAAAATGTAACCGGATTATACTGAAAAAAAGCCGGCCTTCATGAAGGGCCGGCTTTTTTTTATCCATCCACTTTGATTACATAAGCGATGCTTTAAAATCTGTCAGTATCCGGATGTCAGTTTCATTGATATACCCAATCTCCAAAGCTTTTTCAATCAGGTTTTCATAATCGGAAAGGGTTAGCAACGGACATTCGGCATCTGTAAAAGATTTTTCTGATTTCGGCAGATTATATGTAAAAATTGCCACCATCCCCTTGATCTGACACCCGGCCTCTTTTAATGCCTGTACAGCAGCCAGGCTTGAACCTCCGGTTGAAATCAGGTCTTCGACAACCACCACACGCTGATTGTCGTTTACACGTCCTTCAATCTGATTGGTAAGGCCATGATCTTTTTTACTGGTACGTACGTAAGCGAAAGGCAGTCCCAGTTCCTGTGCTACCAGAGCTCCCTGTGCAATACCGCCGGTGGCAACCCCTACAATGACTTCGGGTTGAAAACCATGCTCTTCGATGGCTTTTACAAAATTTTGACGGATGTAAGTCCGTATTTCCGGATAAGAAAGAGTAATCCGGTTATCGCAATAAACAGGTGATTTAATCCCCGATGCCCATGTGAAAAGATGGGTCGGACTTAGTTTTACTGCATTGATTTTCAGGAGTAACTCGGCAGTTTTTTGTGCAATGTCTTTGTTATATATCATACGTTTATTTTCATAATGCTGCAAAGATAACAAAAGATTTTCATTTGGCCGCTTTAGTATCTTAAAAACAATTTCTTAGCCAAAAATGGCAAAATATTTGGGTTAAGC